>NZ_JBMDKQ010000019.1:0-87589 GCF_057809795.1 Sphingobium sp. FG125 | reverse complement strand
TCCTACCGGCCATCATAGTCGCCGCTCAACCGGCCATCGTAGTTGTCGCCGCGCACCTTTCGGCACCATCGTAATCAGGCCGCCGGATGTTCGCAACTCGGCGGCTATCGCCCGTCTTTCGCCAACGCGATCATCAGGCATCGATCTTCCTGAGAAGCGGCCAAGTTTCAGACCAAGATTTCGAGCGTATCCGATCCTCATAGATGGTGCGCTTATCTCGGCGGAAGCGTGGCGTCGGACGCAAAACAAGGTCGAACAGGTCGTCTAAACCCAACGGGGCTGCGATCTCGCAACCACCACCCGCTTCACTGCGGCGAACGGCAATCGCTGTCGCTGTCTCCGGCCAATATCGCATGGCATCAGTCGCAGAGATATATGGAGCGTCACCATTGCGGACGTGCATCCGGGCCTGGTTCTTAACCGACCAAGCTATGGACGGCTCCCAAGCGAGCAACAGCGCTTCAAATTCTCTGTCATGGATCGCATCCGCGCGACGCGGATCATACCAGATTACGTCCACATCGCCACAAATCGGCATAGGGGATCGCTGATGGAGATGATCCCATATCGCGTTCCTGACGAAGCCTGCACCGATCCAACAGTCGGGCAAATCTAGCGCAGCTACCACATCCAGAAGGTGCCAGCGGTGTGGATCATCGCATAGAATGGAAAATACGCATGAGGCTCTGTTGTCCATCGGAACAGCTTAAGGCGTCCGGCTAGAATGGACACGTCGCAAATCACATGAATCTCAGGCAGTCGTCACGCGGTTCCGCCGAAAATCCGGCGCGCACGGAATTGCGTGGTCCAGTGATCCCGTGGAATGTCCGAAAATCACTGTCGGATTGAGAAAGTGTCCGACAACGCCGGTTGCAGGGTTTCCCGTCAGGGGGCGTCGGCGCTGATCTGGCACCTGACCGCGGCCGCCAGCATGGACCGGTGCGTTTCATGTGATTTTCGGACGGCAGAAGCACCGGGGTACCAATCGCACTCTCTGCTTGTTGCTTAGCATCTCGCCGCCTCCATGGTCCGCAAGCGCTGAATGTAGCGCCTGTGATCCTGACAAATCTTGGTTATAGGAACGGAGCTGAAATCGTGGAAAGCCGGTATTTATGCATATGGTCGCCGCAAGGTCATGCCCGCGCGGGCTTGCATACCCCCGCGACATTTTCGCATCAGCAAGGAATGGCAACATCTTCTCGGTAACGCTGTTTTCTCATTATTGACAAGGGGTGCCGCCATCTCTTCATGCTGGAGACAGACGCAACATGCCAGTGCACTGGCATGTTATCGGACCACATATTGAAATTACGCAACTATATCGCCGATCAATGCTGCCAAACGTGAAGGACGCTTGTCGATCCGACCTGATGTACCATGTCTATCGCGGTTTCCGCCTGTTCTGGCTACCTGTGCTGGCCAACTCATCGTAAAGCAGCTTCAGCCGCGCCGGCTCCGTCCAGAAATGGCCGACCAGCCGAAATGCCAGATCCTCGCTACGCATCGCTTCGAGTAGCTTGTCCGGACCAACCCCCGCGCGCGCAGCAGCTTGCCCACGTGCAATGAGAGTATCGATCTTCTTCTTATAGATTGTCACCTCGTCTCTGGTCATGGCATTCTCTCCATGACCGGGAATGGCTAGTGTGAAATCGAGCTTGAGCAGGTCGGTCAGCCGCTGCTGCAGTCCGAACAGGCTGCCATGCCCGTCGAGAGCATCGACATCGGGTTCGCCATCCCCGACGATCAGATCACCGACGACCACGATCTTCGATCGCGGCAGGAATATCGCGATATCAGCATTCGTATGCGCCGGTCCCCAATAATAGGCCTCGACCGGCACATCGCCTACCGTCACGCGATAGCTTTTGTCGAAGGTGATCGACGGCGGTGACGGATTTCTGGGCGCGATAGTCGAGCGATAGTTTTGCAGTATATCCAGCATGTTACGCTGACCGACGACCGGAACCTTGGCATCAAGCAGCCATTGCGTTCCGCCGCCGTGATCGGCGTGATGGTGCGTAACGAACGCCATCCGTACCGGTTTCGGATCGATGCTCAGCAATATCTGGTTCAGTTCCTTGCGAACCGACTCCCGCATCACCTTGTTGTCGATCAGCAGCGGCCCTTCGGTGGTCCTGACGACGACGGCGTTGCCACCCCTGCCGGTGATCAGGAACACGCCCGACATGATCTCCTTCTTCATAAGCGGAATCGTTGCCGGCGTGCCTGGTTGGGCCGGGCGCTCGACATCCTGAGCGGATGCCGGAAGGGCGCTGGAGCACAATGCCGTGCTCAGCGCGAGCGCCGGGATAGCGAGCATGGAGAGGTTATTCCGCACCGGATTTCACCCGCTCGGCCTGTGCCAGCGCGCACTGCTGGAACACCGTGAATGCCTTGAGGGCAGGCGGCCCCATGACGAATGGATTGGGATCGCGAGGGCCGCGTTTGCCGAGTATCTCCATCTTCTCGATCCCGCTGTCCCGATTGGGGTGATTGGACAGGAAAACATCGACGCCCTGATCCGATGCGATCTTGCCAAAGCGCGCCGCGGAATCGGCATATTGCCTCAGCTTCACCTCGTCCGGACCGAAGTTGAATCCGGTTCCACCCCACAGCGCCGCTTTATGCGGCTTGCCCTTGTCGGAAACCGGGAAGATCAAAGAGATGGTGCCGGGCGTATGGCCCGGCGTTACCCGAACCTGGACCACAGTGCCGGGCACCGATAGCGTGTCCCCGTCCTTCAGGACGATGTCGCGTACCGGGCGAGGACCCCAACGCGGGTTCTCGATCCGCTGGTTCGGATCTTCAAGCACGCCCCAGTCCGCGTCACTCATGGCGACACGTGGACCATAGGTCGTCGCAATATAATTCTGACCGCCGTAATGATCCCCGTGCGCGTGCGTGATGAGGATGTACTTGATCTTCTTGGGGTCCAGTCCGAGCTCCAGGATTCCCGCCTCGACGATAGTCTTGGATTGATTGTCGGTGTTCATCGCGTCGATCAGGATATAGCCCTTCGGCGTGCCCAGCACCCAAGCGGAAACCTGGCGATTGCCAACGAAGTAGAGGTTGTCGAACACCTGCATTGGCGGCAGCGGTGGCAAGGCCGCGCGTCCCGGCCGTTCCGGACGCGTGCGGGCGGCACCGGGTTCCCGCTGCCCGGCCACGATCAGGCGCTTCGAAAGATCGCAAAGATCGACCAGTCCAGGAAAGTCCTTTCCGGCGGCGGTGCCGGCGGCCGCATGTTGCTCGGCTGTCGGGCTAGCCGAATCATGGGCATCGGCTGCTGTTGCGAGGGTCGTTAGCAGACCGATTAAGAAGACTGATTTGCGAATTGCCATGCTAGTTTCTCCTGAATAGGCCAAATGTCAAAAGTTGAATCTTGCCGATATGCGGAAAGCGCGGCCGATCTGGTCGTAGACATTCTGGTTGACCGGACTGCTGCTTTCCGTCTCGGGCGAGAATGGTGGACTGCGATCGAGAAGATTCTGAATATTGAGCGAAATCTCCATGTTGCGGGTGACGCGCACACCAATCTGGGCATCCAGATACACCGCGTCCCCGACATGGTTGAAGGCAACGTCGCTGGCCGACAATTGATTGTTGAGGTTGCTACCACCAATGTATCGCGCTTGAACGAACGACTGAAATGCCCCACGGTCGTAGTTGACGGAAAACAGCCCCCTCCAGCGCGGCGTCGTAATCTCGCCGGCATCTTCAGTCGCCAGTGCATTTCTGTCTTCGCTCAACAGACGCTGAAGATAACTTACATAGGCACGTGCTGATATATTTCCGCCGGCGAATGGCTGACGGTACGATAGCTCAAGATCATAGGATGTTAACTTCAGGCTATCCAGGTTGAAGCTGGAATTGTTCAATTGGATCAGATTGTTGTTGCTATCACGAATGGTCGACGCGCACGCCTGCGCGTTGCCTTCGAAGCACAGATTTATCAGTGCTTGTCCACCCAGGCTCGTGATCGCGTTTCTGAGCCTCATGTCAATGCGGTCGAGGCTGAGCGCGAAGCCTGGCAGCCATTTCGGACGATAGACTGCGCCCAAAACATTGGTTCGGGCCACTTCCGGGATGAGATCGGGATTACCCTGAATGAAGACTGGCACATTGGGCACCCGAACGCCGCCGTTGAACGGGTCGTTGAACGCAAGGACGGTTTGTCCCCCCTTCAAAAACATTTGCGAATGCGTCGGGGCGGCGATGTCGCGCGACAGCGTCGCCCGCAAGCGGAGATCGTCGATGATCTGATAGTTCAAGCCCAGCTTCCAGGTCGTGACGCTGCCAGTCAGCGAATATTTCGTGAAGCGCACGGCACCGTTGGCTTCCAGATATCGAGCGAACCGGCGGTCCTTGAGCACAGGCAGGTTGATTTCGCCATAGGCCTCCTTGACGGTCTGCCCGCCGCTGAAGGGTATCTGGTTGGCTGCGAAATACTGGCCGGCGGCACTCAGGGCGTTGGACGTCACGTCGGTGAAGTCTTTCCGATATTCTACACCGATTGCTGCTTCCCACGGGCCGGCACCTATGCCGCTGAATAGCGGGCCGCTCACATTCGCCTGCGCCAATTCCTGATCGACAATCGTGGTCTTGTCCGAAGTTCCCGTAAACCAGGCTACAGCCTCCGGAGAATAGGATCCCGGGCCAAAGGGATTGATCGGGATGCAGCCATTGGTCGGATTCGCGACAGTCGATCGACACACCGGTACGCCGTTCCGCAAAACCGTATCGATACCGGCAGCGTAGTTCGGGCGGATGTAATTGCCGGTATTGGGTGCCGTTTCACGGTTGTGCCCACGCTGATATGAAGCATCGAACCTGAACTTGCCGACCTTCCATTCCACCCCGGTCTGCACCCGCCAGTTTCTGTTCGTCGCGACAACGACAGTTTCATACTCACCATCGTGTCGGTTCATCCTGAACGACGTGATGTTGCCTGCAACCATCTGGGCGCGGATGCTGGCGGGCAGGAACGCATTGTCCCGCGTGATAGTGATGACGTTCTGGCCGGCATGCTGGAGGTTGGTAGGGTTGCTCGATTTCGACCAGCCATAACCCCCGTCGACGAAGATCTTCAGGTTGTCCGTCAGGTCATACCCGATATTTGCATATCCGGTCGCGCGCGACAGTTCTCGATTGATCGGCTGTAGGATCGACGGATTCACGCCACTGCCCCCCGATTGCAGGCTCGCGCTCGTAAACTGGCCATAGTCATATGGCGCAGGAACGCCGCCTGCTAGGAATTGGGTGCCAATTAGGGCATTTTGCGCCGCAGCGTTCCCGCCGACGGCCGAAATGATAACCCCTCCAAATGTCGAGCGAATACGCGATGCCGGTGCTACTATGACGGCCGGATTGGTCGGAGAGGCGGGATTCGATGCCGATACGGCCGGGTTGGGGATCAGGCCGGCCCCCTGCCGGGTGAAGGCGCGTGCGTCGCCCCGGACGCCGTCATTGTCATAATATTCTCCGCTCACGACGACATGCAGTCGATCATCGGCAAAAGCGCGACCGAATGTCGCAGATGCTCGACGTTCGCTGGCATCGCCGCGCTGCGAAATGCCGGTGCCCATCGTCACCTTCGTCCCCTCGAACGTCTTGTCGAGAATGAAGTTGACGACGCCCGCGACCGCGTCGGATCCATAGGCGGCCGATGCACCGCCCGTCACGACCTCAACGCGCGATACCAGGGCTTGCGGGATCAGGTTGGTATCGACCGAGCCGCCGGGCGTCGATCCGGGGAACCGGCGGCCATCGACCATCACCAGCGTGCGGCTGTTGCCCAGTCCGCGAAGGTTCAACGCGTTACGTCCTGAACTCGTCCGTCCTGCCGTCGCATTCGGGCCGCCGGCCGCAACCAGCGCAGGAAGATTGTTCAGCGCCGCCGCCAAAGTGGACGGGGAACTCTTCTCCAGTTCTTCCGATGACACCACGGTAATGGGCGATGGTGCCTCCACGCCGCTCCTCGCAATTCGCGATCCTGTAACGACGATGTCCTCGTCACTCGGCTCGGCCGCTGTCTCGGTCGTCGGCGTGTCGTGATCGCGGTGTTGCCGCCTGGCCGATTCCGGCCTGTGCGTCGCGGAGCGCTGTCTTTGCGAATGGCGAGATACGGAATGAGCCGCGGCGGGTTTCTGGACCGACGGTTCATCGAACGACATATGCGCGAACGCCGGCATCGATACAAAACACGTCGTGCAGAGCAGCAGCCCTCTTACTGGACATTTGAGTTTCACTGTATCTCTCCCAATATCTTTTATATACTTTTCACTGGCGACTATTTCGCCCAGCTTCACATGGCCAAGATCAGATAAGCACGCGGGAACCATCTGTTCTCCTCGATGCGGGTGCCGACCCGATTATCAGCGCTCAGTCCATGTGCACGGCAAATTCCCGCTGATCAGTCGAAGGCACCCGCCTTGGTCACTATCGGCAATCCTCAGTTATTTTTCGTTCAGTCACGCGCCTACTTCCTTAGGCAGAGAGCACAACTTTTTGGCGTCGGCCGTATAGGCCACGTTTACGCGGCTCGAAGTCATGCAGTTTTTGCAGCATGGCGCGGAGTAATATCTGCTCGTCTGCTGTCAGGACGCTGAAATTGTTCGCGTCCGTTGTCTCGGTTATGACTTCGATCGAGTTCCTCAGTTCGATTCCCCGCGCCGTCAGGTATAATGCGTGGCTGCGCCTGTCCCGACCGGCGCGACGCTCAAGGGCACCGAGCGCCACGAGATCATTCACCGCTTTCATCGTGCTTGCGCGATTGATGCCCAGAGCACGCCCCAGAGCCATCTGGTCGCACCCCTCATGCAGAGCGACATATATGACAGCCGTCGCGCGCGCAGGCGTTACACCCAACTCGCTTAAAGCCTTCGCGACACGCCCGAGTAGCTTCAGTTCTGTACGATGAAGCAAATAGCCCAGATGCTCAGACAATGGTCCGAAATCGGACATTTCCTCTCCTTAATCTGTTCGCTCAACATACAGTATCGTGGACATACAAATAGTCAAGAAGGAAAAAGGCATCTGAGAGGCAGTTTCTACGGCCGGGCCAGACTTGTGGCTCACATACTTCAGCGCTTGCGATTTCTTGATCAGGGGCCTGTCGTCCGATACCCAACATCGCCCTAAAGGACGAAGAACACGCTTTCGATTGTTCCAGCAGTGTGAGCTGGCTCAGACCGAGCGTGTGAAATCATAGCCTGTACAACAACACGCCCGATACGAACTTCCCCTAAACGGCATGATGTGCAGCGCTATCCCCGCGTCGATGCAGGATAGCAAGCATCAGTCTGAAACGGACATGCTTCTGCCGATTGCGCTTACGAAGTGGGAGATCGTATCGAGGGTACTCCTGGTGACAGACAGCAAGGCGACGCTGTTGTCGTCAAGGCCAGCCGCTGGCATGGGCTGCATCCAGTGCCCATGGCGGCGACCATCGCTTGGCGATCGAGCGAAAATGAATATCATCATCCAATTTTTTATTGCGCCTGCGAACTGTTCGCGATAGCTGATGCAAGCAAGTCGCATTAGCGAAATTGTGGATGCACGACGCGAATTCGGGCATGGTTCCTCGAACAAACACAGCATTGTCAAAGGTGTAAGTGTTCACAGGCGCGCGTACTTAGTTTTGCATTGGGGGTTCCATTGATAAAGTTTCGCAGGCGAATTCTCGCTACGACCTCGCTCGCCGTAACTTCCCTCGCGCCGCAGCATGCATTCGCCATCAATGATCAGGCAGTGAGTTCCTATTCGCGTGAGGACGCGATGCCGGACGAGATCGTCGTTTCAGCAACAGGTTACGAACTTAATGTCCGGGATGCGCCGGCCACGATCTCCGTCATCACGGCCGAAGAAATCAGGCAGCGATCCTACACCGATATCACCGATGTTCTGATGAACGTGGCGGGCGTGCATATCCAGGGCGGCGGTATCGAACAGTCGATCATGATGCGCGGGATGAGTTCCGACTATACGCTGTTCCTGGTTGACGGGAAGCGGATGCAGGACAATCAGGCTTTTAGTCTCAATGGCACGCAGGCAGGCACACCAGTCAACTTCCTCCCGCCGCTTGACTCGATCGAACGAATCGAAGTGATCCGCGGCCCCGCGTCATCCTTATATGGCTCGGATGCGATCGGCGGCGTCATCAACGTCATTACCAGGAAGGTGATGAATGATTTCGGCGGCAGCTTCACGACCGAATATATCAAGTCGGGGCCGGGCAATGATGTAACGAACGACAATGTGAACGCCAGCCTTGCGGTGAACCTGCCAATCGTCAGGGATCGCCTGTCGCTGCAAGTGACCGGAGGCGTGCGCTACCAGGACGAGGCGGACTTCGCAGGCGGCATCGGCAGTGCCACCGCAGAGCCTGAATTTCGGCGGAAGAACATCGCCGCCAAGCTCAGCTTCCGGCTTGATGATGCAAACACGTTTACAGCCGGCAGCGGGCAGACCGTCCAGGAGAGGACGGCTACCCCTGGTAAAAGTATCGCCGCGACGGCGGACGTCAACTACACCAAGTCTGTCCGCGACAATTACTTCCTGACCCATGAGGGCGACTTTGGCAGTCTGATCTGGAACAGCTACATCACCTTCGACGCATCATCGAACCCTACGCGTGTCAACGCTACGACAGGCAACAGCATCGGCTTCGATACGTTGGTCGCTAACACGCAAGCAGCCCTCACGTTGTCGCGCCACAAGATCGTGGCTGGCGTGAACTACTTCCATGAAAAACTCAAGGATGGCGCCACCAACGGGCTTAACCTCCCGGGCGTCGTTGCGCCCTCGGATATCGTCACGATGGACCGCAACCAATATGCCGGTTTCATAGAGGACAATTGGGAAATCGTTGACGACCTCTCGCTTCTGCTTAGCGGTCGCTATGACCACAGCGAGAGCTTCGGTGGTCGTTTCAGTCCAAAGGCGTACGCTGTGTTCAACGCAACGGGCGCGCTGACCTTCAAGGGCGGCGTCACTTCAGGCTACAAGGTGCCGAGTTTGCGTATGGCTGCCACCGACTTCGGCTCGACCTCCATGGGCGGTGTCATCATCGGCAACCCTGAATTGAAGCCGGAAAGGACCGTCAATTATGAAATCGGCGTCGGCTACGCCAATAAACGGGCCGGAATCTCCACCAGCCTGACCATGTACAAAAGCGATTTCAAGGATAAGCTGCTGCGGACAGGGCGCATCTGTATGCCGAACATAGTATGTGACTATGGCGGCGTCACCTATCCGGCCCACCCGTTCGGCTATACCACCTATATCAATGTCGACACGGCGGAACTGAAGGGCGTGGAATGGACGGTCGACTGGAAGATCGTCCAAGGTCTGCGGTATCGACACAGCTACACTTATTCGCAAACGGAACAGACGTCCGGCGTCAACGCAGGCAAGCCGCTCAACGATATTCCCGAGCATATGTTCAACGCGTCGGTTGACTGGGAAGCCACTGATGCGCTGAGAGCCTGGGCGCAGCTGAACTACCGGGGCAAGACATCTGGCCGCACGACCAACGCCAGCGGATCGGGCACTAACGACTTCCGGTATCCGCCTTACACCTTCTATAATGTCGGCATTGTGGTCAAGGCCACGAAAGACGTGCGGGTGAACCTTGGCGTTTACAATCTCACCAACAAGCAGGTCACGCCGGAAGAGGGCTTCGCCTACATCCTCGACGGGCGCCGCTTCAGCGCTTCTCTGAGCGTCGATTTTTAGAACGACCTATTTTTGGCGATAGCCGCCGCCATGTGATTGGCGGCGGGTGGAGGTCGCCGGGGCTAATCTGCTGTTCCCGCATCACCACAATGCTCTCAAAAATGCGTCTCATTGCGTCCATGATCTTCGGCATGATATTGATGTTATGGTGATCATACGGCACGCGATTTTCCCTGGTGATACAGCTTCGGTGCTGAGCATCTGGCATGCATTTATCGCCAACTCCCCTTTGAATCTCGATTATCAAAACAACGATGCAGAGTTCGCGAACCTGCCGGGCAAACATGCCTCGCCTAAAGGATGCGTGCTGCTTGCGGATCAGGAGGGCGAAATTGAAGGCTGCATCGCAATGCGCCAAGTCTCTTCCGAAATATGCGAAATGAAACGACTATATGTTCGTCCCCATGCACGGGGTCGCCATCTTGGCCGCCGCCTAGTGGAACGGCTGATCGAGGAAGCTCGCGTGGCGGGCTACAGCGAATGAGGCTTGATGTGCAGGCAAAGTTCGTTCCTGCGCGCGAGCTGTATGAGGCTTTCGGTTTCATCCCGGCCGAGCCGATCTCTTTCAATCCGGTTCCCAGCGTGTCCTTTCTCTGCCTCCCCTATAGTCGATTCGATACTTGGTTTCGGTGAGGTGTGCGGAAATCAGGTCTTTTCGATACCGAAGCTGGACGGGTGCTGGACGAGTGGCGTGCGCTCGATAATATGCGGGTGTACAGGGGAGCATCGGAACTTTCAATGAAGATGAATTGGTTCGCAGCTTTGGCGGTCTCGACGATCCCTGCGATTGCAGTTTCGCAAGTTGCAGTTCCACCGCCCCAGCGCACTAAACCTTGGCAATTGCCGGTTGCCCTGCGCTTGGAAAAAGAGCCGAAGCTTGCCAAGTTTTACACATCGGCAATGCGCCAGCGCGAACTTCAAGGCGCTGTTGAACTCGATTTGCGGGTTGATCCGAACGGCAGCATCGTCGCCTGCGAGGTGAAGACTTCGGCTACCGATCTAGAACTCGCCGCAGCCAGTTGCCGAGCAGCACAAACCGCACGGTTTCAGAAGAGTGCCTATGGAGCGCCGGCCATGCCGCTCAAATTTATTTGGAACACTTCCAACCCACAGGTGATTGCGGCGCGACCGGGGCATCCGGCGCGCTTGGCAACTCCTCCCTTTAGCGGCGAATTCTCCTACCCCGTCGAGGCAAAGCAGCGAAACGAGCAGGGTAGAGCTTTTGCCGACATCGACGTATCTCCTGACGGGCTTCCAACAGCGTGTAGAATCAGGCGCTCTTCCGGGTCGACGTCACTTGATGCGGCCACCTGTCACGTCATGATGACATTAGGTCGCTATGAGCCAGCAGTCGATGTCTTCGGCATCCCATTTGCGGACACGGCCAACGGCGTATTAAACTGGCGAATCCCACAAACCTCTCCAGCCCCATCTCCGAGCCAACCTTAATCGGCCACTGCCATTGAGGGCTGTGAGGCCGGAAAACAGGTGAAATCCGGTAGGTCAGCTTCCGACGTAACCTGTCGTTCTCGCCAACATCGGTTCTTTCCGCTGCGATGACCGGTTCAGATATACAAACTATATCTGCTAGCGCTGTCAACCGGCGTTCAATACTGACCCCCTATCGGCGCCCAATATTGACCCCACCTTCGAGTGGTGGGGCGGTTATCCCGGTAGTCGATAGGAGGGGCCCGCGGACGACGACGCGCACCGTCAGGTGTGCTGGCGGCGGCGTCGGTGGGAGGTCCCTGTTGACCCACCGGGTTAACCGCCGAGGATGGGCGTCTGGGGCAAGGGGTTTTCGGCTCAGGTGTCAACGCCGGGATAAAAACGGGCCAGGCTGTCATGACCGGTCGAAAGTCGAGCTCTGGCGCTCTTCGATGATGACCTCTGCGGTCGGAGATCCCCGAGTCCGAAGGCGAACTCGCTAATCAGCGAGCCGCAGACACCGCTACTCCCGCTACATCATCTCGTGGAAGCTGTGCACCACAATGATGGCCGGCGACGTCACCGACACGCTGGATCTGGCTTTGCCCCATACCACCTGCCCCCACGAGTTGCACAGGGGCAAATGGTATGGGTAGCCGCTCATCCTTTAGGTTTCAGCGTCAAGGGAAGGCCGGCGAACATTATGACGGCCTCTTCAACCACTGCCGCCATTTCTTGATTGATGCGGCCCGCAACATCGCGAAACCTTCTGGCAAGGGCATTGTCGGGTACAATGCCCAGACCCACTTCGTTGGCGACCAGAATGACCGGCCCCCGTGCGGCTGAAAGCGAGCGCGCCAGTCCTTCCGTAGCGGTAGCCGTATCGCGTTCCGCCAGCATCAGGTTCGAAGCCCACAACGTCAGGCAATCGACCAGCACCACCGTTTCCGGCGTGCTATATGCCGTGATTGCCTCCGCCAGGTCCAGCGGGGCCTCGACAGTTGACCAGCGAGGACCGCGATCGGCGCGGTGCAGCTCGATTCGCTCGCGCATCTCCTCATCGAAGGCCTGGGCTGTCGCAAGATAGACCAGTTTACCTGTCAGGACTTCAGCCCGGCCTTGGGCAAAGCGGCTTTTGCCCGAACGCGCTCCGCCCAGCACCAGCAAATGGGGCAAAGCACTGCTCATACGCTGTCTCTCGCTGGGACGGAGGCGGGTCGTTCCATCATCGCCAGCGCCACCAGCGCGTCGATATCGAGATGCTCCTCCAGCGCAGCTGCGATCTCGTCCAGCGCCGCCTCGGCGGTGGAGCCATAGTCCACGCCCCCGGCTTCTACATCCATGCGCGACAGCAGTGCCCGGCGCAGCTCCGCATCGGCCAGCAGGCCGTGGACATAGGAACCAAACACCGTTCCCCCCGCATTTATCGCGCCATCGCAGCCTCCATCGGAAAGCCGGGCGAAGGGGCGCTGCGTGTCCGGCCCGCTGGTTTGCCCCATGTGCATTTCATAGCCCTGAAAAGGCGCCCCCATCGCCAGCCCGCTTACCGGGCGCAACGCCTTGTGCGCGTGCAGGGGCGTTTCGACATCCAGCAGGCCAAGGCCGCTGGCAGCGCTGGCCGGACCCTCCAGCCCAGCGGGATCGGCGATGGGCGCCTTCGATCCGGGGAGGATGATCAGCGTGGCCTCCGCCGGGATCGGCTGGTGGGTATGCGGCTCCACCTTGCAGGCGATCGCCTGCAAGGCCTGCGCCCGGCCGATCTCGCCGCCATCGCTGGTGACGGCAGCATTGTTCGACATGCTCTTCGGCTTGAACGGCAAGAACCGCAAACCCCGCTGCACCAAGGCGCGACACAACCCCGCCACCAGCACGGATTTGCCCACATCCGAGCCGGTGCCCTGAAGCATTATAGCGCCCATGCTGCACCTCCTGCAATTCCGGCTGCCATGACCCACAGGCACAGGCAGGCACGGGCGTAAATGCCCAATCCGCGCCGAATATCCTCTGTCCGGGCCGGGCGGTCTCCCTCCCCAATCCAGAGCTTGTCCGAAAAAATCCCGTCATAAGCGACTGGCCCAGCCAGGCGCAGCCCCAGCGCCCCGGCCATCGCGGCCTCGGGCCAGCCCGCATTGGGCGAGGCGTGCCTAGACGCATCGCGCCATAATATCCGCCAGCCACCCCCGCCGCACAGGCAGATCAGCAATCCCGATAGGCGTGCTGGCACGAGATTCATCGCATCGTCGGTGCGGGCCGCAGCCCAGCCATAGGCGCGCCATCGCTCCTCGCGGTGTCCAATCATGCTGTCGGCGGTGTTGATCGCCTTATAGGCCCAGATACCGGGCAGCCCCAGCACCAGCAGCCAGGACAACGGCGCGACCACCCCGTCGCAGAAACTTTCCGCCAGACTCTCGATCGCCGCGCGGGCAACACCCGCTTCATCAAGCGCCGTCGTATCACGGCCAACGATCATGCCGACTGCGGCGCGCGCTGCGAGCAGATCCTGCCGCTCCAGCGCATCCGCAACGGGGCGAACGTGGTCGTACAGGCTGCGCTGCGCCAGACCCGGCCAGGCCAGCACAGCGATCAGCGGCCAAGCCCAAGGCCCGGCGATTGCAACGAGCAGACTTTGCAGCACCCAGCCCACACCGCCCGCCACACCCAGCAGGATCAGGACAGTGACCGCCCCGGCCACGCGCCGCTGTCCATCGAAACGCGAGGGGACATTCCAGCGCCATTCCAGCGCGGCGATAACCCGCGCAAAGATGCCCACAGGATGGCCGATCCGGCGATACAGCGCCTGAGGCCAGCCCACTGCCGCGTCGAGCACCAAGGCCAGGAAAGCAGTCGGCTCAATCATCAGCCAGCGCCGCATCAAGGCGATCCAGCGCCTCACGGTCGGCAGGTAGACCCAGGCGCAGCCAGCGCGAATCGTAATCGAACGGTCGCGTCAGGATGGCATGGCGCGCAAGGCGTTCGAACAGCGCATTGGCATCGTCCGTTTCGATCAGCCGGAACAGCGGGCAAGCGCCTATCGCGCTGAAGCCCCGCCGCGCCAGCACCGTATCCAGTGCTGTGGCCTGTTCGCGCAGGGCTATCCGCATGGCGGCAATCCAATGCGCATCGCGATAGGCAGCCACGCCGATGGCCAGCGCCGCCGCCGATAGCGGCCAACTGCCCAGCCGCTGCCGATATTGCGCTAGCAGAGCGCGCGGTCCGAGCACGAAGCCGAGCCGCACCCCGGCCAGCCCGAAGAACTTGCCGAACGAGCGAAAGATGATCAGCCTCTGTTCTTCCTGCACATGGGCGGCAAGGCTGCTGTGCGGGGCGGCATCGGCAAAGGCTTCGTCCACGACAAGCCAAGCTGCGCTGTCGCGCCGCGCTTTCAGCCAGCGCAGCAGCGTCGCGGGCGGGGTGATCTGTCCATCGGGGTTGTTGGGATTGGCGAGGATGAGGGTCGCTTCCTCTGTTCCCGCCATTTCGGTCAGGGCTACGGGGCGGCTGTGGAGGATCATCTCGCCATGGGTGCGATAGCTGGGCTGGGCATGGATAGCGGGGCCGGGCAAGATATCGCCCAACATCCGCAAGCCGATCTCGGTGCCCGGCACCGCGCAGACATGCGCAGGGTCCGCGCCAAAACAGGCTGCGGCGGCGGCCTCCAGATCGTTCAGCGCGCCTGCATCGGGCAGCGCCTGCCAGTCCACCGCCAGATTGTCCGCGCCGGGCCAGCCATGCGGATTGATGCCGGTGGAAAGGTCGATCCACGGCGCATTGGCCATGCCGAACTGCGCCATGGCATCGGCCAATCTGCCGCCGTGAAAACTGAAATTGTTCATACCGTGGGTATCCATAGGCCCGTGATCGTCAGGCTCAGGAGCAAGCCGGTTTCGATCAGTTCGATGCCTGCGCCATGGCCATCGCCGGAAATCCCGCCCAACGCGCGGCGCACGTGCCAGCCCCACCACAGAACGAGTAATGGCGTGATGAGCAGCGCCGGCGTGAACCACGCCGCCGCAGCCAGCGCGGCGGCCCAGATTGCAAGATCGATCGGGCCGATGGCGGAACGGAATCGTGCCGCCAGCCCCTGATGCAGCGGCATCAGCCACCATGTCCACACCAGCGGGCCGATACGCGCGGCAAACGGCACCAGTACCAGCGCGCCAAACGCCCGTGCATCCACCAGCATATCCAGCAGCGCCAGCTTGCCCAGCAGTTGCAGCACAATCGCGACCACGCCAAAACTGCCGACGTGGGGATCGGCAAGGACGGCCAGCAGCTTGTCGTGATCCTTATGCGCCGCGCCGCGGGCATCGGCGAGGTCGGCCAGGCCATCAAGGTGCAGCGCGCCGGTCACGCCCACCCAGACGATCAGCGCGGCCAATGCGCCCAGCCGGTGATCGACCAGCGCGCCTGCCCATGCCACCCCCGCAACCGCTGCACCAATAACCAGCCCCACAGCGGGAAACCAGCGCATCGACCGGGCAAACGCGGCATCATCCACGACGATTGTCCGCAGTGGAGCTGGCATAGGCAGCCGCGTCAGGAATTGCAGGGCGATGATGAAGCCCCTCACGGATAAAGCCCCGCGATCTGTGCCGTGGGGGTTGCTCCGGGCCACACGCGCAACGTCAGCAGGCAATTGTAGGGCAGGTCAACGGCCCACGTCTGGCGCATGTCAAACCCGCACAGCACCGCCAGCGCCGCCCGGATCGCGCCAGCGTGCGTGACGATCAGCGTTGGCCGCGCGGCCAGATCGTCAATGGCAGCGGACACACGGTCCACCAGCGCCGACCAGCGTTCTCCACCGGGCGGCGCATGGCCATCGGGATCGTCCCAGAACCGCGCCAGCGCCGCGCCTTCGACATCGCCCGGCGCCATCCCGTCCCATGCGCCAAAGTCCAGCTCGCGCCAGCGCGGATCGATTGACAGCGGCACGCCGGTCTCCAGCCCGATGGCCTCGCCCGCCAAACGCGCACGGGAAAGGTCGGAAGCGATCAACACTTCTGGCAGCACCTCCGCCGCCAGATCCCGCGCCTGACCGGCGCAGGCCGCGATACCAGCGGCCGTAGGCGGCGCATCGGTGCGGCCGATCAGCCGCCCCGCGCCTTCCGGTTCGCCGTGGCGCAGAAGGTAAAGTGGAAAGCTGCTCACAGGCTGTCTGCCACCCCGGCCTCGGCAAATGTCGCCATACCATTGTGCGTGGCCAGCGCTGCGCGGATGATCGACACCGCCAGTGCGGCACCGCTGCCTTCGCCCAATCGCATGCCCAGCGACAGTAGGGGCTCTAGGCCCAAATGCCCCAGCAAGCGGATATGCCCCGGTTCAGCCGAGCAGTGCCCCGCCAGGCAATGATCCGTGATCGCCGGAACGGCGGCGGCAAGCGGCGCCAGCGCGGCGCAGCTGATGAACCCGTCCAGCACCACAGGAATACGCAGACGGCGCGCCTCCAGCACGGCCCCGGCAATCGCGGCGATTTCGCGCCCGCCCAATCGGCGCAGGGTCTCAAACGGGGTGTGCGGCGCATCGGCGTGAAAGGCCAGTGCCCGTTCCACCACCGCCACCTTGCGCGCTATGCCGTCCGCATCGACCCCCGTGCCCGGCCCGACCCATTGCGCGGGCGTGTCGCCATAACTGCGCGCGCACAGCGCGGCGGCGGCAGTCGAATTGCCAATGCCCATTTCGCCGACGACCAGCAGGTGCAACCCCGGCTCCACTGCCGCAGCCCCGGCGGACAATGCGGCAAGGCACTCCGCCTCATCCATGGCCGCGACGACGGTGAAATCCGCCGTGGGCCGGTCGAGATCGAGTGCAACCACCCGCAGATCCAGTCCGGCCGCCCCGGCCAGTGCGTTGATCGCCGCGCCGCCAGCAGTGAAATTGCCGACCATCGCGGCGGTCACGCTGGCGGGAAAGGCGCTGACCCCGTGGACGACGAAGCCATGATTTCCGGCAAAGATCGCCGCGCGGCCCTGTTCGATCACCGGCTGCACCGTTCCCTGCCATCCGGCCATAAACACCGCGATGTCTTCCAGCCGCCCCAGCGATCCGGCCGGTTTGGTCAGGCTGGCCTGCCGCGCACGCGCCGCGGCGATGGCGTCCGCATCGGCCATGGGCAAGCGCCCAAGGGCCGTTTCAAACGCGACCAGCGTAGCAAACCGGCTCATTCCGCGACGAAGCCCTGCGGCGGGGTGCGCGTGATAAAATGGCCCTTCACGCCTTGGGGCCATTGCTTGAACGGCACCCGGCCATGCTCGCTGGCGGCATAATGGACCGCATAGTCCAGAATAGCGGTGGCGGCGTCCTCGTCCGGCGTGAACCGGCCCAGAACGTAGCCGACCTTGCCCGGCGCGCGCAGGTGGATGGTGCAGAAATCGGTGCAGGCAAACAGGCAGGGCATTTCCTGCACGGCGACCCCGGCATAGCGCGCGTCGCTCTGCTGAACTGAACGCAGCGCCGCCACCAATTGCGCGCCGCCGCGCGTTCCGGCGACGTCCTCACGCGCGTCGGCGCTGTGGCGACAGGTGTTGCAGGCCACTATAGCGGGGCCGTCCTCCACTTGTATCAGCATGGTTTTCTGGTCCTTTGATTGAAAATCATCGTTCGAACACCCGGTCGGCCCACGGCTCACGCTGCTGCCAGCCGCGCTGTTCCAGTTCGGGGGTATCGGACGTGTCTGCCGGGTAACCGATGCACAACAGCGCGATCAGCGACCAGGCGGCGGGAACGTCGAGCATGGCATGGACCGCCGGTGGATCAACGATCGACACCCAGCCAAGGCCAAGCCCACGCAGCCGCGCCGCCAGCCACAGATTGTGGATCGCCAGCACGCAGGAATAGCGCAACATTTCGGGCATGGTGGCAATGCCAAGGCCGTGCCCCGCCTCAGGCTGTTCGTCACAGAACACCGCGATCAGTTCGGGCGCCTCACGCAAGCCGTGCAACTTGAGCGACAGGTAGTGATCGTACCGCGCCTGCCCGGCATAGCGCTCTGCCGCATGGGCGCTTTGCCCATCGGCATGCGCGGCCAACGCCTCCCGTATGTCCGGCGTCCGCACGCGCACAAAGCGCCACGGCTGGGCATTACCGACCGATGGCGCCAGCGCGGCGCAGGCCAGCAGCGCGCGCATGTCCGCTTCCGCCACGGCGCGACGGTCGAAATGCCGGACATCGCGCCGCCAGCGCAGCAATTGCGTGAATTGCTCCGCAAACGCCGCGTCGAACAGAGGCGGGGCGTCGCTCAGAACTCGATCCCCGCCTGCGCCTTCACACCCGAACGGAACGGGTGCTTGACCATGGTCATCTCGGTGACGAGGTCGGCCACCTCGATCAGCGCGTCGGGGGCATTGCGGCCCGTGACGATGACGTGCTTCATCGCGTCGCGCGCGGTCAGCACCGCCACCACTTCATCGACCGGCAGATAGTCATACCGCAGCACGATGTTCAACTCGTCTGCCAGCACCATGTGATAGCTGGGGTCGGCCATCATGCGTTTGACCTCGTCCCAACCGGCGCGGGCGGCCGCGATATCGCGCGTGCGATCCTGCGTGTCCCAGGTAAAACCCTCGCCCATCGGCTTGAATTCGACATTGTCGGGAAAGGCATCGAACACGGCCTTTTCGCCGGTCTTCATCGCCCCTTTGACGAACTGGACCACCCCCACTTTCATGCCATGGCCGATGGCGCGGACCACCATGCCCAGCGCCGCGCTGGTCTTGCCCTTGCCCTTGCCGGTGTGGACGATCAGCAGGCCCTGTTCGCGGGTCTTGCTGGCCATGATCTTGGCCTGCGCGGTCTGCTTCTTGCGCATCTTTTCGGCGTGGCGGGCATCGTCGTCTGCAACTTCTACTTGGTTTTCAGGTTCCATCGGCCAATTCCCTTCGCATGAGATAGACATCCATGATCCAGCCATAGCGCGCGCGCAGTTCCGCCCGGCGCAGCGCGATCCGGGGACCTGCTTGCGCCAGCGCGCCCTGTTCCAGCGCCTCATGCGCCATGCCCAGATAAGCGCCCCACCAGATGGTGATGCCCTGCGGCTCCAGCCTCTCGAACGCGCCGCCACTATCGAGCATGACGACAATCGTGTCGGCTCCGGCAGGCCAGCCATGGGCGCGCAGCAGCCGCCCGGTGGTGATCGTCACAGGGCCGGCCAGCGGGTTCAACGGCATGGCATGGGCGGCGGTCAACGCCTGAACGCTGGTGATGCCCGGCACCACCCGCACGGTGATTTCAACGCCCGCGCTGCTCAGCCGATCGGCAATGCGCAAGGTGCTGTCATAAAGCGAGGGGTCGCCCCAGACGAGCAGCGCCAGTGTGCCGCCACGGGGCAAATGTTCGGCGATCCGCGCCTGCCACGCATCCGCGATGGCATCATGCCAAGCATTGACGTCATCCAGATAAGTGGACCCATTACCGCGCACTGGCCCACCTCTTACTGGCAGGTCAAATTCCACAATCCGCGTTGGCCCCGTCAGCACCTGCGCGCAGATCCCCCGGCGCAGGTCGATCAGGTCGGACTTGGCCTGCCCCTTGCGCGGCAACAGGATCAGGTCGGCATGATTCATCGCCGCCACGGCCTGCGCTGTCAGGTGATCGGGGTTGCCAGTGCCGATGCCGATCAGGTGGAGGTCGATCATTGGGCTTCTCGGCACGAAGCGGGCGCGATCATGTGGAAATAGCTGCCGGTGACATTGCCGCGATGCGATCCGCTTTCGGCCACCGCCGCGCCTTCGGCATCGGTCACAAGCGCCAGCGGCGCGTCGCTTTGTTCAACGATGGTGGAATAGTGGAACTCGTGCCCGCGCATCCTGGTCCCGGCGGCAAGGCCCGATATCGGCACCAGCAGTTCGGCATGGCGATAGCCAAGGTGCATCTTGCGCTGGGCATGGCTGGTGACGAGCCCCAGCAGCCCGGCCATCTGGTGCCGCTCACCACTCTTGTCGATCAACCCCTGCCCCAGCACCATATAGCCACCGCATTCGCCGTGAACGGGCCGCGTTTCGGCATGGCGGCGCAGGCCGGACAGGAATGTCGCGGCGGCGGCGATGGTCCCGGCGTGCAGTTCGGGATAGCCGCCAGGCAACCACACCAGATCGGCATGGTCGGCGGGCGCCTGATCCGCCAATGGCGAAAACGGCAGGATCTCCGCCCCGGCGCGCTGCCACCCTTCGAGCAAGTGCGGATAGACGAACGAAAAGGCGGGATCCCGCGCCATGGCAATCCGCTGGGCCGGAGGGGCGGGCAGGTTGCCGCCGTCGGCTTGTGGTGCGGCACCAGCGGCAAGGCGAATAGCGTCAAGATCGACATGGGCGCGCAGGAACGCTGCAAACTCGGCAATCGCGCGATCAAGGTCGGGATGCTCCACCGCCTGAACCAGCCCCAGATGGCGTTCGGGCAGGGTCAGGTCGCCGCGCCTTGGCAGGGCGCCCAGCACCGGAATGCCTACCGCCTCCATGCCCTTGCGCACCAGCCGTTCATGGCGCGGACTGGCCACGCGGTTCAGGATCACCCCGGCAAATGGCAGCCCCGGATCAAGGCTGCTGAACCCCAGTGCGGCGGCGGCGGCGGACTGCGCCTGCCCGGATACGTCCAGCACCAGCACGATCGGCCAGCCCATGCGACGGGCCATGTCGGCGCTGGCACCATTGCCCGACGCACCCTTGATGGCCACGCCGTCAAACAACCCCATCGACCCTTCGGCCAACACCATGTCCGCGCCCGCAGCCTGCCCCGCTATGGCAGCGATCAGATCGCCTTCCATCGCCCAGCTATCGAGGTTGAACGACGACCTGCCACAAGCGGCGCGGTGAAACGCCGGATCGATATAGTCCGGCCCGCTCTTGAACGGCTGCACCGCCAGCCCGTCTTCGGTCAGGGCGCGTAGCAGACCCAGCATCACCGTGGTCTTGCCTGTGCCCGATGCGGGGGCGGCTATCATCAATCCCGGAGTCTGGCGGCGCGCACTCATTCGGCCGCACCGGCAAAGCGTGACGTGGCATCCTGCGGCCGAAAGCGACGGTCATAGCGAGGCGCGTAAAGGCTGCTTTCGACAAAATCCTGCGCTGCCAGCACCCGACCGACAAGGATCAGGGCGGTGCGCTCCATGCTTCCGGCCACGGCCTGCTCGATCGTGTCGAGCGTGGCGCGCACGATCCGTTGATCAGGCCAACTGGCGCGCCAGACCACGGCGACGGGGCAATCCGCGCCATAGGCCGGCGTCAGATCCGCCACCACCTGCGCCAGCTTATGAACCGACAGGTGAATGGCCAGCGTCGCGCCTGTACGTGCGAAATTGGTGAGGCTTTCGGCGGGCGGCATGGTGCTGGCGCGGCCCGGCGTGCGGGTCAGCACCAGCGATTGCGCCAGCGCGGGCAGCGTCAGCTCCGCCTCCAGCGCGGCGGCGGCGGCGGCGAACGCCGGAACACCGGGCGTCACGGTAAAGGGAATGTCGAGCGCGCGCAGGCGGCGCAATTGCTCGCCCATCGCCGACCACACCGACAGATCGCCCGAATGCAACCGCGCCACATCGTGCCCGGCGGCATGAGCGGCGGCGATCTCGGCCATGATCTGATCCAGCTCCAGCGGCGCGGTGTTCACGATCCGGGCGCCCGGCGGGCAATGATCGAGCACGGCGACCGGGATCAGCGACCCGGCATAAAGGCACACCGAACTGCCCGCGATCAGATCGCGTCCGCGCAAAGTGAGAAGATCGGGCGCGCCGGGACCGGCGCCAATGAAGTGGACGGTCATGTCGGGGTTCCCTGAAGGTTGTCACTGACAGCAATGGCGCACGTCGCCATGCGATCGGGGGAGATGTGGCGCGGCCCCAGCAGGCGAGCGCTTGCGCCGGCGGCGGCCATGGCCGATGCCTCTGCCACGCTGCCGACGTGACGAGCGTTCAGGCTGGCGATCGAGCGCGTGGGGGTGGAAACGGCGGCCAGTGCATCGGACGCCACGCCCATCAGCGGCAGGCCCAGCGCTTTGGCCAGAGGGAGCAGCGCCGCGATCTTGTCTTGCGCCGTGGCCAGATGCGTCACCGGCGGTTGCCCCTGCTCCGCCAGCGCGAACGCCGCGCGCAGCGAGGGCAGGCCGACGCCAGACCGAAAGCCGAACCCGGCGACGATCACAGCGTCACGCTCCATTGCACCACCGGATAGCGCGCGCGCCATCCGTGCCGGTTGCCCAGCGGCGCGGCGTCGGCCAGTTCGATACGCAGGAGGCTCCCGCCCTTCTGGCCATGCCACCGGGTCAGCAGCGCTTCCGAATCCAGCGTCACAGCATTGGCCACCAGCCGCGTTCTGGCGGGCAACCGCGCCCATAGCGTTTCAAGCAATGCCTCCGACAATCCCCCGCCGATGAACACCGCATCGGGCAATGGTCCCGGTGGCAAAGTATCCGGCGCGCGTCCGATCACCACGTTCAGCCGGTCAACGCCCAGCGCAGCGGCGTTGGCCCGCACACGGTCTGCGCGCACCGGATCTGCCTCTATCGCACAGGCCCGGTTGGCCGGGTGGGCCAGCAGCCATTCGATCCCGATCGATCCCGATCCCGCGCCAATATCCCACAGCAGTTCACCCGCACACGGAGCCAGCGCCGACAGCGTCAGCGCACGCACCGGGCGCTTGGTGATCTGCCCGTCGGATGCAAACCAGTGGTCCGGTCGGCCCGCCGTCAGCGGCAAGGCGTCACCGTGCCCGGCACACTCGATCCCGACCGCAACCGGATGGGCGATATCGGTAAGGGACAGCGCCTCGGCGGTTACGCCGCGCATCCGTTCGCGTGGGCCGCCCAATGCTTCCATCACATGCAGCATCGAAGGGCCGAACCCCTGCCCGATCAGATAGTCCGCCAACGCGGTCACCGCCTCGCCATCGCGCAACAGCGCCAGGATGCGTTGTTGCGGCGCCAGGTGGGGTCTAAGTCGCTCTAACGGCGCAGCGTGCAGGCCAAGGCAGACCACATCCTGAAGCGCCCAGCCCAATCGCGCGGTGGCCAGTGTGAACGTGGAAGGCGCCGGTATCGCCACCCATTCGCCCGGATCGAGCTGCCGGGTTACGCTGCTCCCCGCCCCGAACCAGAACGGATCGCCCGATGCCAGCATCACCACGCGCTGCCCGCGATGTGGCATCAACAGGGCGATGCCATCGGCAAAGGGTACTGGCCATTCGATCGCGGGGCAGCTAATCGCGGACAGCAGCGACAGATGCCGGGCCGGTCCCATGACCAGTTCCGCCCGCGCCAACGCCGCCCGGCTCGCGGCGGACAGGCCATCCGGCCCGTCCTCGCCGATGCCGATGATCGTCAACCACGCTTGGAGAGCCGCGTCAGCCATGCCGAATGTCCTCCTGCTGGGCGGCACGACCGAGGCCAGCGCTCTGGCCCGATTGCTCGCGGCGCAGGGCATTGCGGCGACGCTCAGCTATGCCGGGCGCACCGAAAACCCCCGCGTTCAGCCGGTGCCAGTGCGCGTCGGCGGGTTCGGCGGGGTGGCGGGGCTGGCCGATTATCTGCGCCACCACCGCGTGACTCATCTGGTGGACGCGACCCACCCCTTTGCCGCGACGATGAGCGGCCATGCCATGGAGGCAGCCCGTCTGGCCGGAGTACCTCATGTGGCGTTGACCCGCCGGGCGTGGCAGCCGGTTGCCGGTGACCGCTGGACCCGCGTTGCCGACATCGACAGCGCGGTCGCCGCGCTGGCAGGCCCGGTCCGCCGCATCATGCTGGCGCTGGGCCGGATGCATGTGGCAGCCTTCGCTGCCCAGCCGCAACATCATTATCTGCTGCGCTTTGTCGATGCGCCAGATCAGCCGCCCTGCTTGCCCCATCACACCCTGATCGTTGATCGCGGGCCGTTCACCGTTACCGGCGACAGCGCGTTGATGCAGGCCCACGCCATCGATCTGGTGGTGTGCAAGAATGCGGGCGGCAGCGGCGCCGATGCCAAGCTGATCGCCGCGCGAAATCTGGGCCTGCCGGTCCTGATGATTGATCGCCCCGCCATTCCGCGCCGGGCCGAATGCTATCGCCCTGAAGATGTGCTGGTGTGGCTGGCTCATGATACCGAACGCGGCGTATAGAAGATGGGGCCAGCCGCACGTTCGATGATCCGCGTCAGGCTCGATCCGACGATGACCATGGTCCGCATGTCGGCCATATTCGCGCGCGCCTGACCCAGCGGTACGATCCGCAATTGCTCGTCGGGCGTCGATACGGCGCGGGCGAACAGGATCGGGCGATCAGAACCGCACACCTCGCGCAGCAGTTCCAGCACGCGTTCGAAACCTTCGGGCCGGGCTTTTGACCTTGGGTTGTAGAAGGCCATGGCAAAGTCCGCCTCCGCCGCCAGCCGCAACCGCTTTTCGATCAAAGCCCACGGCTTGAGATTGTCCGACAGGTTGATCGCGCAAAAATCATGGCCCAGCGGCGCCCCCGCCCGCGCGCTGGCGGCCAGCATCGCGGTAATGCCCGGCAGCACCCGGATGTCGAGATCGCGCCAGTGGGCCGGGCCAGCCTCCAGCGCCTCGAACACGGCGGCGGCCATGGCAAACACGCCGGGATCTCCAGAGGACACCACCACCACGCGCCGCCCCTGCGCCGCCAGTTCCAGCGCATGAGCGGCCCGGTCCAGCTCCACCCGGTTGTCGGACGGATGCAGCGTCAGCCCCTCACGCGGGGCGATCAGGGCGACATAGGGAATATAGCCGATAACATCGCTCGCCCCGGCCAGAGCGGCGGTGACTTCGGGCGTGATCAGCGCCTCATCCCCCGGCCCCAGACCGGCGATGGCGAGCCAGCCGCTCATGGCCCCGGCTCTCATGGCCGGCGCCCCTGGCCATGGATCAGCAGGATCGAGAAATAGGGCGTGACGCTGGTCGCTTCGCTCAACCGGGTGACCCGCTGGCCGGGCATGGCCGCATGTTCGACCAGCCAGGCCGCGTCCTCGCGTCCCGCCGCCGCCACCGCGCGGCGCAGTTTGGGCAGGTTGCGCCCGATCTTCATCACCACCAGCGCATCGGTGTCGCGGATGCGCCGCGCCAGTTCCTCCTCGGGCAGGGTCGCCATCGCGATGGTCAGCACATCATCGCCCCAGGTGATGGGAATGTCGGTCGCATTCCACGCTCCGGCCATGCCGGTGATGCCCGGCACCACCGCCACCGGCACCACGCCCGCCAAACGGCCATGAAGATGCATGAACGAGCCGTAGAAAAACGGATCGCCCTCACACAGCACAACCACATCCTCGCCCGCTTGCGCCAGCGCCAGCAATCGCTGGGTGCATTCGGCATAGAAGGCGGAAAGACAGTCGTTGTAACGGGGATCGGACAGCGGAATTTCGGTCGTCACCGGATATTCCATCGGGATTTCAACCACGCCGGCGCGCAGCATCCCTTCGACAATCCGCCGCGCCTGACCCGGCCGCCCGGCCTTGCGGAAATAGGCCACGTGGCGCGCCCCGCGCACCAGCCGGTCGGCGCGCACGCTCAGCAGATCGGCCGCGCCGGGACCAAGCCCGACGCCGTGTATCGTTCCCGCAGGAATGGTTTCTGGCAGCATGCTCATTCGGCGCGGCTTGCCAGCGCGTTGATCGCGGCGACCGTGATCGCGCTGCCGCCCAGCCGCCCTTCAACGATGCAGCACGGAACCGGCGGGGCGGCCCACAACGCCGCCTTGGATTCGGCTGCGCCGACAAAGCCCACCGGACAGCCGATAATCGCCACAGGGCGCGGGCAATCGGGATCTTCCAGCATATTCAGCAGATGGAACAGCGCGGTTGGCGCATTGCCGATGGCCACCACCGCGCCCGCCAGATGCGGTCGCCACAGTTCCAGCGCGGCGGCGGAACGGGTGTTGCCCATCGCCCGCGCCATGTCCGGTACTGGCGGCGCATTGAGCGTGCAGATGATCGGATTGTTGGCCGACAGGCGTGCGCGGGTGATCCCTTCGGACACCATCCGTGCATCGCACAGCACCGGCGCGCCATCGGCCAGCGCGGCACTAGCCATTTGTGCGAAGCCAGACGAAAAGCGGATATGTGCCGCCAGTTCGACCATCCCGACGGCGTGGATCATGCGGACCGCCACCGGCTCCTCATCGGCCGAAAAGGGCGCCAGATCGGCTTCGGCGCGGATCGTGGCGAAGGACTGGCGATAAATGGCTGCGCCATCGGTTTCATAGATATGGGGCATCAAGTGGTTCCAAATTGGGCAAGAAGGTCGACCGGGCCAAGCGCGCTGCGAACCGCAGGGCCTCCGGCGGGCGCGTTCAGGGAAAGATCGAACAGGCCATCGCGGCCCGTCAGCGTGACATCGGCGGCGCGCGGGCGGGCACAGCCCTTGGCACAGCCCGAAACATGCAGCCGTCCATCGATATGCGGGGCGAGGCGCCGGGCGAGATCGCGGGTTTCGACCGTGGCCTGAGGGCAACACGGCGCGCCCGGACAGGCATCCACATGCAGCAGCGGATCGGCAGGGTCGGTGATCAGGCCATCCACCTGCATGGCAGGCGCGCCTTCTACTACGAGCACCCGCCACGGGGTAATCCGCACCGCCCCGGCAGACGATGCCTCCATAATACCAGCCAGTATCGGCGCCTCTATCCGGCCGAACGGCAGGCCATAAGCCCAGCCCAGATCATGAACGCCGGGCACGATGCGAGCAGCCGACGGCGCGGGCAGAATGTCGCCACAAGCCCATTCGGGCAGGGCAGCCGTGTGCCGGGCCATACGCCCCGCTTCCGCGCCACCGCTGGCCGCAAACCAGTGTGCCAACGCGATCAGGGCGTCCACTTCCCGACCTGCGGCAACCGCGACACCGCCCGGATGGCCATCGGCGCGCAGGATCAGGCCGCCTTTTTCGTCGCACTCGATGCGGAAATCGCCCACCTCGCCGTGCAGGGCGCAGGCCCGACCAGCATCGATAACGAAGCCCAACTTGCCCGGAAGATCGGGCAACTCATCCAGCCGGGTCAGCAACGCGCCCGCAATGCGATGGCTGTCATCACCGACCCGCCAATCCGGCGCGACAAGAATGTTGCGCCGCTGTTCGATGACGGGATCGCTCTCCACCAGATCGAGCGCCAGCAACCGGTCGAGCAGCGTCTGCCAGCCGGTTTCGCGCACCCCGCGAAGCTGGAGATTGGCGCGGGCGGTCATGTCGATCAGGGCATTGCCGTGTACCACGGCGGCATCGCACAGGCCCAGCACTTGCGCGCGGGTTAGGCAGCCAAGCCGGGGTTTTACTCGCACCAGCAACCCGTCGCCCGCCATCATCGGGCGCCATGCATCGGGACACCAGCCTTTCACCACAGGGCTCGTCATGTCCGATCCTCATGGCTGGGCAGACTGGCGAGGATGGAATTGCGCCGGGTCTGCCACAGCCCGGCGGCATGGAGCGCGACAAAGCGGGCTTCCATCGCCGCCAGCGCGCCGGGGTTTTCACGCTCAAGAAAGGCGTGAACATCGGCACACCCCAGCGTCGCATCGTGATAGAGGTCGAACAGATGCGGCGGCACGTTGCCCGCAAGATGGGCAAAGGCGCCCATATGATCCAGCGTCGCGGCCAGTTCCGCGCCCCCGCGAAAACCATGCCGCATCATGCCTGCAATCCAGCCGGGATGCGCGGCACGGGCACGGACCACGCGGGCGATCTCTTCGGTCAGGGTGCGCGCGACGGGATTCAACGGGTCGCGATTATCGAGGTGATAGAACGCTGCCGTCCCGCCAGTCAGCGCCTTGGCAGCGGCAAAGCCCGCCTCATGCGCGGCATAGTCGGCGGCCAGCAGCAGGTCGGTTTCGGGCAAGTCCTGAAGATGGACAAAGGCGTCGGCCCGTTCCACGCGCTGGCGCAGGCCCTCAGGATCGGGCGTGCCCCCGATCGCATCGGAGGCTGCGTCAAACGCATGGTCTGATGCCGCCAGCCATGCCTCACCAGCAGCGTGCCGGGCCGCGTCGGTATAGACCTCGGCCGCGTCGCCAAGGCCAAGGCCAAGGCCATAGCTGCCGGGTGCAGGTCCATAGACGCGCGGGGCCGCTGCCTGCCCCGCAAAGGGGTTCCAGTCCGCCGGTTCGTCCCGCAAAAACAACGCTCGCACCGCCTGTCCGAACAACATGGGCAGCACCGGGAAGGCATCGCGGAACAGGCCTGAAACCCGCAGTGTCACGTCGATGCGCGGCCGGTCCAGCAGCGCCAGCGGCAGAATCTCAACGCCCGTCACCCGTTCGGATGTCATGTCCCACAGCGGTTTTGCGCCCAGCAGGTGCAGCGCCATGGCGAATTCCTCGCCCGCCGTGCGCATCGTGGCCGATCCCCACAGATCGACCACCAGCCCGCGCGGATAATCGCCATGATCCTGCAAATGCCGCCGGATCAGCTCCTCTGCCAATGTCACTCCTTGCGCATGGGCCGCGCGTGAAGGCACCGCCCGCGGGTCTATCGCATAAAGGTTTCGCCCGGTCGGCAGCACATCGCTGCGCCCGCGAAACGGGGAGCCGGAGGGACCGGGAGGAACGCGCCGTCCGTCCAGCGCCGTCAGCAATCCGGCCCGCTCGGCTGCGCCCTGTTCGCCGCGCCCGAACACATGCAGCCCGTCGCCGAACTGGCTTTCCTTGATGTCACAAACAAAGCGGTCGATCCGGGTGATCGCCTCAACCAGCGTGGCCGCGCCATCGAGGCCCAGTTCCGCCTCCAACCCCAGCACGCGCGCTTCCTCGCGGATGCTCGCTTGCAGGCGGTCGCGGCGGGCCGGGTCCAGCCCGTCAGCGTTGGAGAATTCATCGAGCAGCGCCTCGATCCGGGCCAGCCCCACGCCGCTTTTAGTTTGCACCAGTGGCGGCGGGACGTGCCCGATAGTAACCGCGCCGATCCGCCGCTTGGCCTGCGCAGCTTCTCCGGGATCGTTGACGATGAACGGATAGATCACCGGCATCGCGCCGATCAGCGCCTCGGGCCAGCAAGCGCCAGACAGCGCCACCGCCTTACCCGGCAGCCATTCCAGCGTGCCATGCGCGCCAATATGAACCAGTGCGTCCACCCCCCGCGCACGCAGCCACAGATAAAACGCGACATAGGAATGGCGCGGACAGCGGGACAGATCGTGATAGTCCCCATCGCGCCCCGAGCACTCGCCCCGTTCAGGCTGCAACGCCACCAGCACATGGCCGATAGACAGCGCGGCAAAACGAAACGCACCATCGGCGACCGCTGGATCGACGTCCGGTTCGCCCCACGCCGCCCAAAGATCGGCACGCAAAGCTTCGGGCAATGCCGCCAACGCCTTGCGATATTCGATCAGCGACCAGTGCAGATGGTCGCGTTCAAGCTGCACCGCCAGATCGGTCTGGCCATCCGTGGCATATCCCGCTTCTGACAGGTCTGCCAGCATCGCCTCGGTCGAGGCAAGCGCATCCAGCCCAACCGCATGGGCCATCTGGTAAGACTTGCCAGGATAAGTCGACAGGACCAGCGCAACTCGCTGCTCTGCAACCGGCGTTTGCGCCAGCGCAATCCATCCGGCCACCCGCGCGGTGATCGCCTCGATCCGGTCGGGATCGGCGCGATGGACGGTGCGGGCAAAACCAAGAGCGGGATCGCGCGCGCCCGCTTCCTTGAAACTGGCGACGCCTGCAAACACCCGCCCGTCAATCTCGGGCAGCACCACATGCATGGCGAGGTCTGCCGGGGACAGCCCGCGCGAAGCTGCTGCCCAGCCTGCACGCCCGGACGTGGCCAGCGCCAGTTGGAACACCGGCACGCCCGCGCCATCGAGCGGGGTAGTACCGTCCTCACCTCGCGCGGAAAAGGCGGTGGCGTTGATGATGGCCGCCGGGCCAAGATCGCGCGCCCAGCGGTCGACCCGATCGCGCACCTGGGGTGCTTTCAGCGAGGGAACGAAAATCGACAACGCCTCAAAGCCTCGCCCCTCGAACGCAGCATGGAGGGCGGCAAACGGATCCAGATCGTGCGCGGTCAGGTAGGAGCGATAGAATATGATCAGAACCAGTGGCCGTCCGGGATTACGCGCAAAGGTTTCGGGATTGATCACGCCCCGGTCGGGATGCCAGCCTCCTGCCAGCGGCAGCGGCGCGCAATTTTGGGCGGGTGCATCGATCAGCCCCGCCAGTCGGGACAGCGCGGCAAGCGCCGCCTGTGCCGCCTGTGCGCCGCCCGCATCGCACCACTGCGCAAGTTCGCGCAGCGCGGACACCGGCACGGTCGAAGCCGCATCCAGCCGTGCGTCCTCAAAGCCGTCGCCGGGCAGCACTGCCAGCGCGATTCCGCGCGACCGGGCCAGCGCCCCGACCTGTTGCAGCCCATAGCTCCAATAGGGCGTGCCGCCGATCAGCCGGATCAGAATCGCCTTGGCGCCCGACAGCGTACGCTCGACATACGTGTCGACCGACAGGGGATGCATCAGCGCCGCCAGATTGGCGAGCCGCAGCGAAGGAAATACAGCATTGCCCCCGCGGGCCTGATGCCAGGCTGCCGCGAATGCACCCAGGTCGCTGTCCGAAAAGGACAGGACCACCATATCCGCAGGCTCCTGCCCCAGATCCTGCGGGACGGCAGTTTCTTCCATCCCGTGCGTTTCGCGGAAAATGACGTGCATGGCCCGCGCTTAGCCCTGCAAGACCGCGCGAATGGCGTCGGCGTCGATATGATCATGCTCAGCAATGGCAACCAGCGTGGTGCGGCGCGGCTCGTCTGGGCGCCATGGGCGGTCGTACTGGTGCCGCACCCGCGCGCCCACCGCCTGCACCAGCAGCCGCATCGGCTTGCCCGCCACTGCCGCATAGCCCTTTACGCGCAGGATATGGTGATCGCGCGCCAGCGTTTCGATCCGCGTGACCAGCGCCGCCCGATCGGCGATCTCGCCCCATTCGACCACGATGCTGTCAAAATCATCATGCTCGTGGTCGTCCTCACCATCGTGGTGCGACGGGCGCGCGGCGATGTCGTCCTCAGCGGCGGCATCAAGCCCCAGGATGATACGCGGATCGACCACGCCTTCGGTCAGTTCGATGACCGGCACCGCGCGGTCAATCGCGGCGGCGATGATGGCGCGCGCCGCGGCAACGCCTTGGGGTCCGGCCAGATCGGCCTTGGTCAGCAGGATCATGTCAGCGCAGGCAAGCTGATCCTCGAACACTTCCGACAGCGGCGTTTCGTGATCAATGCTCGAATCGGCAGCGCGCTGCGCATCGAGCGCGGCCACGTCGGGCGCAAACCGCCCTGCCGCAACAGCTTCGGCATCGGCCAGCGCCAGCACGCCGTCCACGGTTATCCGGCTGCGGATCGCGGGCCAGTCGAATGCCTTGAGCAGGGGCTTAGGCAGCGCCAGTCCGGATGTTTCGATCAGGATGTGATCGGGGCGCGGATCGAGCGCCAGCAGCTTCTCGACCGTGGGGATGAAATCGTCCGCCACGGTGCAGCAGATGCAGCCATTGGCCAGCTCGACGATGTTTTCCGCCGGGCAATCAGGAATCGCGCAGGATTGCAGAATGTCGCCATCCACACCCAGCGTGCCGAATTCGTTGACCACCACCGCCAGCCTGCGCCCACCGGCATTGCGAATCAGGTGGCTGATGAGCGTGGTTTTCCCCGCGCCCAGAAAGCCCGTAATGATCGTGACCGGCACCTTTGACAGGTCGGACATGGTAACTTCTCCGTGCGCCAGAGCGAGACACGGCGGGGCTTGCCGGACAAGTCCAGTCGGCGCGCGACGACGGGCGGGCGCGACAAAGCACCCGTTACCACGCAACCCGTGCAGCCCCAGCCACACAGCTTCGTCGCTCAGACGGAGAGTTACCGTGCCGTGACCATCCCCTGGATCAGGCAAGAGCGACCGGTGCGCCGGCAGGTCTCCTGGCTCGCGGGTCACAGCTTGATGCACGCCTTCCCAGACTTGGCGCAACGCGCCGTCCAGTGGCTGCTCCTGACTTCAGGAGCATGTGCATCGCGCTATCCGCTTACAGTTGCAGGGACAGCCACGGATTTGGGAGCACGCTCCCGCACCGCATTCCCGATTAAGCCCCTTGCGGGGCACCGGCGCGATCATCGAAGGGCGAGTTACCCCGTCCCTTCGCCGCGCGCTTTAGACGAAAATGCCAGCCAAGCCAATGATGATGTTGTTCCTTTGTCGTCTTGGCGCCACCGCCATATTTCGGCAGGGTTGGCGGCCAGATACTCGATCGCATCGCAAGGATAGGTCCAGAGCGTTATCTCGGTTGTGCCTCTTTTGATTCTGGATGTTCCCGATCGGGCCAAGCGGCCAACCTTGGGCCACCGTATCCGCTCGCGGGACGTGATACCGAGAATATCCTCGACCTGTCGTTGACTGACAGGCTTGCACGCTATCCGAAAAAGCCGTTTCCGTATGGCATCGACGAGATCTTCCGCAGCCTGCCTTGAATTCGGATCAAAGACACAACTTTTTCTGGATTTAACAAATGTAGCCATCAGCATCCGGATCGCCGCATCGCGCTCGCCGCGATGTACGCGAAGCCCAATCGGCATTCGGACATCAAGATCGATTGAGACGGTGCAGGAGTGGTCATCGTGGCTGAGTATGACGCAACGATTCACGCAGTGACGGTCAGGCAACGACCGAAACCTCGATTTCATCGAACCGCTTCCAGCGATAGATCGCGTAACTCGCCAGCCAACAGAACACGAAAAGTCCGATGATGGCGAAGCCCAGGCCATTGAAATTTTCGCCCAGTTCAACGGCGACCCGCCATGGCGCACCCGTAAGGGCCAGTTTGTCGCCAATCAGGGCCAGCGTTTCGATTCCACCAATGACAATCGCCACGATGGCCGAGATCAGGGTGATGGTGATGTTGTAGTAGAGCTTGCGGATCGGCTTCACGAAGGCCCATTCATAAGCGCCCAACATCACCACGCCGTCCGCCGTATCGATGAGGGCCATACCGACCGCGAACAGGGCAGGCAGGACCAGAATTGTCCCGATCGACAGGCCATCGGCGGCCTGGCTGGCGGACATGCCCAGAATGGCAACTTCGGTTGCGGTATCGAACCCAAGCCCGAACAGAAACCCCAGCGGGGCCATATGCCAGCTTTTGTTCACGAGGCGGAACATCGGCCTGAACAGTCTGGAAAGCAGACCGCGCCCACCCAATAACAGATCAAGATCGTCCTCGGCATAGCTGCCGCCTGCACGAACATGCGCAAAAGTCCGCCAGACAGAGCGCAGGATGACGAGGTTCATGCCGGCGATCGTGAACAGGAAAAGCGCGGAAATCACGGTTGCAATCACGCCGCCGATTTCCTTGAAGGCGCCGAACTGCGACAGCGCGCTGGCCGTCACCGCAATGATGATCGATGCTATGGCAATGATCCCGGAATGCCCGATCGCGAACCAGAATCCGACCGAGACCGGGCGCTGCCCGTCCTGCATGAGCTTGCGGGTCACATTGTCGATGGCCGCAATATGATCGGCATCAACCGCGTGACGCAGGCCCAGCCCCCAGGCAAGCATGGCGGTGCCGAGCATCAACGGCTGTGCATGAAACAGGCTGAATGCCCAGACCCAGACGCCAATGTTGGCGGCGATCAATCCGGCAAACAAGGCGCCAATTCGTCGGCGCAGAGACAGGGACGGCAGTGTCTTCGTGAGGGGCATGATTGGCTCGGCGATTGAGGAATGAACAAACGAAGGGCGGTGGCGCAGACGTGCTGCTGCTCCGCCCATCAAGGGATTTCGCTAGAAGTTGACCTTTGCGCCAATCCTCACGGTTCGAGGCTCGACCACGCGGCTCAACCGGCCTTCCACCGGAGCAGCTGCATCGAAGGCGGGGATGTAGGACTCGTAATAATAGGCGATGTCCTTGTCCCGGCTGTCGAAGATGTTCAGCACTTCGCCAAATATCTCGACCTTCTTGCCTTTCCACGCGGCCCGGGCATTTATGACGGTGCTGCCCCGATCCCGGACACTGTTATCCTCGACAAGCGGAGAAGGTCCAAGGTAGCGCACCCGAATGCTGGCTTCCCAAGGATCAAGAACGATGGCGGCACCGGCTGAAGCCGCGTTCTCAAATGCATTGGGGATGTGATCGCCATTGTCGAAGCGCGCATGGCTGGCGGTATAGTTTCCATCAAGCGCAAGCCAAGGGAACGGCCGCCAGAAGGCGACGATTTCATAGCCATGACGACCACTGGCACCCGACGGTTCAACAGCATTGGAATCGCCAATGAAACGTAGTTCGCTGCCGACATGCAGCCACCAGTAAGTCGCGGTTAACGTGACCCCGGAGAATTGAATGCGTCCTCCCAGTTCCTTGCCGATGCCGGGAACCAGAACGGGAACAGGCGTGTCCGTGTTGACCGCACCTCGAACGTCGTTGGAATGGAATCCACGGCCCCAGTTGGCGTAAAGTTCAAGATGCGGCGTAACCCGATAGGCGATTGATGCCTTGGAAGAGAGAAGCGACGCTGAGCCACTGCCTTCGCCCAGCGACGCCGCAACTGCATCTCGTGCACGCACGGAATAGTGATAATAGTCCCCGCGAAGACCACCTGTCACACGCAGTCCAGCCAAGGGCTTCCAAGCGACTTCGCCGTAGAGCGCGGAAGACAATTCCCCGACTCGATAGTGCCCGAGAGATTGAAGAAATGCGCGGGCAGCGGTTCGATCGACACCAACATCCCCGACGGCGTCGTATCTGTTTTCGGTGCCAAGGCTCACAGCCAGACTGTCAGCGATTTCCCAATGTTTTTGTGCGGATAGCCCAAGGACCCAACGCCGGTCGAATTGCTTGATCTGCGCGCTTGTGCCATCCGGATCGGTGTAAGTGGGGTTCGAGAACATCGACCAGTCGTAAAACTGGGCATAGACATTGGCGCGCCATGTCGGTTTCTTGACCGCGATGTTAGCCACCAGGCGCGTCGTCTCACCCCGCGCGGAAGGATCTGGAGAGCAGAACACATCCGCACACAATGCCGTGCCGATAATGCGCTCGGGGATTTGCTCGGTTGGGTGCCATGTTGCCCGGTAGGCATGGAGCGACGCCTCCAATGCGCCCGCACCGGACGGCTTGCTATATTTCGCGAACCCCGAGTAATGGCGCAGACGTTCTGGTTCCTGCCATGGTCCGTCATAGGTCTTGGCCTGGGCGACAAGTGTGAGGTCGCCGGCGCCCAGATCATGCAATGTTCCGCCTGCTGCAACGCGGCGCCAACCATAGGAACCCGTCTCGGCCGATGCCCATGGCCGGTCATAACCCCTGATGGTTGTCATATAGGCTGCGCCCGCCAAAGCGAAATCACCACCATCGGCGCGATAGGGCCCTTTGCGAAAATCCTCCTGGCCCACGATTTCGGGGATCAGGCCATTGAGGTCGAGATAGCCATGACCATGTCCATGGGTGCGAAAATTCATCTGCACGTCATCGATATAGGTGGTGAAATCAGACCCATGGTCGAGGTTGAAACCGCGTAGGAAATACTGGTTGGCTTTGCCGCTCCCCGAATGCTGGGCGGCAACCAGCCCGGGGACCGCTTCGAGCAGTTCGGCCACGCGCAAAAGAGGCCGCACAAGGAGATCGGCCCCGCCAACGCCTCCTTCGCTCGCTGATTTGGCGATGCCGATCATGGCCTCACCTCGACCGAAAACCACAATGTCCTTGCCTGCCACGACGGCATTCACGCTTGTTTGCGTTTCGCTGTCAGAAGTTTCGGCAAATGCCGACGTACCGAAACAGAGCAGTGCAAGAGCGCTGCTGGTAGTAATGGTCTTGATCACGAAATAGTCCCCCGGCGTCTTGCGACGTGGCCGGGGCAAACCCGCGCGAACGGGCGACACGCGCGGCGGCCGGACGCCATGGGTGGCCGACGCACGTCTCCGATGCGGCCCCAGCCGCTCGTTCGTCGCTCAGACGGAGTTCACCGTGCCGCAGCCATCCTCTGGACCAAGGCAAGAGCGACCAGACGCCGGCAGGTCTCCTGGCTCACGGGTCACAGCTTGATGCACGCCTTCCCAGACCTCGCATGATTTAGCGTCCGGCCCAGTGGCTGCCCCTTCCAAGAGGAGCGATGTACATCGCGCTATCCGCTTACAGTTGCAGAGACAGCCGCGGATTTGGAAGCAAGCTTCCGCACCGCATTCCCGATTAAGCCCCTTTCGGGGACACCGGCGCGATCAATGAAAGCCGGACTTGTCCGCCTCTCATTCCCTCGCCTAACTGAATTGATCGGAAAAGCCAATAACGCTTGGAGCAGGGATTGAATCAACGATTACTGCACCCCACACCACCATTGCCATTGGCACGGCCAGAGCGCGCCAACCGCGCGCACTCGATTTGAATGGCGTGTTTTCCCTGAACCTGTCGTTGGCCATCGGACTCCTTTACGACCGGAAGTGGTCGGCGGCTGCACTGATAGCGAGATGCCCTAGAGGCGTCCCTCCAGCATGATCCCGCCCCTGTGGAGGTCGCGCAGCTCCGCGAATATCTTGGCCCGCGCGGCTGCATCCTCACGAAATCCCGGGCAGCGGATGTGCGGGGACGCCCCGCAATATTTGTGACATCCTCACCGGCGCCGAACAGCAGGAAGATATCCTCGATGAATGGCGTGCGCAGCGGGTTGGCAGCGCTGGCATCATAGCGAAGCGCAGGGTCGGCGATGCCCATGGTCGCCGCGACCGTCGAGAGATCGACCCAGCACTCATAAACCAGCGTCACCATCATCTTCGACAGTCGTGCCTCTGAAAGGCGACGCCGCCCGCAGCTGCGCTGGAGCTCCTGGACGAACTCCTCGATAAGGCTGGTGCCGCCCAGGATGAAACTGAACAGGCGCGCGGACGGGTGGCTGGGCGATCAACACCTCAATCCGCGCGGCGGCTTGAAGCTCGCGCCGGATGGTGTCGTTAAGCCGCAAGCTGGTCCGCTGAGACACGCCCGGATTGGCGTCGAAGTAGATGCACTTTGCCAGCCCCATCGTCGCCACGCCCACATACAGAACGATCCCGTCCCTCGCGAACGCATAGACCCCTACGCCCTTGGGCAGCGCCTCGGTGAGGACCAACAACCCAGCGTCATCCAGGCCCCATTCCGATGCGCGGTGAAAGCCCGCGTCGAGCAACGTCTGCACGTCAAGCGACGACTTGCTGGCGATAGGGGCCTTCGCTGGACGCGGGGCAGCAACCGTGCCGCTACGCTTCAATACATTGTATGCGTGCTGGTAGCGAATGCCGACCTTTGCCGCGATGTCAGAAACGGACAGGCCTTCGGCGGCAAGCTGGCGGATTTGATCGACCTTGGTCATTAGCTGGTCCAAAGCTCAAACGCGGCTTGCACTTGATCGACCCGAACAGAGCCATGCGTACGATCCTTTAACCCAGCGTAAAGGACGGGGTGCCCACAAACTTCCTTCGGGCCACCGCCGCCGTCGAGCAATTCAACCTCTAGCCATTGGCCGTCATCAGACACCCCCATGAGGCGCTCTATGGCAAGCAAGTCACCCGACGCGAGGAGTAGGCCAAACCCCCAACTATCCTGACCCATCCGGTCGATATACCAGACGGGCAATATCTCGGTCATTTTGGCAGGGTCCGTCACCATGCCGATCTTGCGTTCCACCAACGCCAGCTGTCGCTTTGACGCCGCAACGCTTTGCCATGCAAAATAGGCGCTGGCGATAGCAACCAGCAATGACCCGGCGGTGATCACGATGCTCGTAATTTCGTTTCCCGTCATCCTACCCCCTTCACGACTCCATCGGACAAATGTAGCGTCTCCCCCTCAAAAGGGAGCAATTCATTGTCAGCAGAAAACCTTGACGAAATCGAACAGCGTTTCCTTGCAGCAATTCATCATCACCTGGATGGCTGGCGACGCAAGATTGAAAACGATTTTGGCAAGGAGTGCTTTGACAAAGAACTAGCTGCACTTGCGGGCGATCCGGTTTACCACAAATTCGCATTTGATTGCCCCGAGTACGTGGTTGTGCGCCTCATGGGGCGGATGAGCATCAGCGTCGGTCGTCGTCTCGGTGAAATTTACGACAAAATTCCTCGTTATGTCGCAAGTGCGCGCTTCGGCGTCGCGCCTGAACAGGTCGCGGAAAAGTTCAACGGGCTGGAACTGGATATCGGCGTTCGGCACAGCCTGCTCAGCCGAGCGGACCAAACCCATGTTCGGCAGGTACTGAGCGAATATGGTGCCCCAGATGACGCGCACGGTGTAGGGATCGAAATTCGCTACAACTTCAACCCGAACGACAGCGCGCGCTTACGCAAGGATGTTGATATGGCGCGCTACGTTCAAGCGCAGGGTCTGTATCCCGTCTATCTGATTTACAGCGCCATTAGTCCACGAGATGACGCGATTGGTCGGCTGACGCGCGCAGGCTGGACGTTCATGCAGGGCGACCAAGCGACCGCATTTACAAATGCCCTGTTCGGAGCGGACTTCCTGGGCATTATGGAGCGCCCAGAGGTTCGCGATCGCATTCACGAAGAAGTCCGCCAGATGATGCGGGGAATTTTCGAGTCTCATGCATTTAGGCAGGTCGCTGCCAGCCAACCAGCGGTGAAAGTCACTTAGTCGCATAAACAATCGATTCGTATAGGTCTTTGCCGCTATGCCGCTTTCTAAAACGGTGAATCTCGTTGGTGTTGTAGCCCAGACCGCTTCTCTCAAATATTTCTCCAAGTAATACGTCCGTTTCAACGTAGACGCCCTTGATCCATGAATTACCAACAACGTACGCCACGCGCGCGTGATCATGTAGTACAAAATCCATATTTACAATCTGCTGCGTCAGCCGATTGAAGTAATGCATAACATAGTTAGACATAAGGTTATCTTCTTGTCGGATTTTGGCACATATGGGCTCCACGACGTCGGCGACTGCTGAATTGTAGGGCAGGAAAATGCCTTTTTGCAGCTCGGATGTTGCGGTCCCCCATGTGCCCCCAATTGTCCGCTTGTCCAAATCGGCAGCTTGCTTGCCGGTTTCCATGAAGCCGAGCATGTAAAGATGCGGTCTTGTGTTCCAGACGTAGCTGTAGCGATTTGGGTACGGCGGCGAGGTTATTACGGCATCAATCTTCGACGTAAGGCCCAAGTTATCGATCTCCATGGAGCTTCCAAGATAACAGCGCGCGTCTGCAGCACTATGCATCTCACCTAGGCTCTCAAGGTCATGAGCGACACACTCTGCGTGAGACGCAAATGTGCCCCAAACATCAATCTTGGCTTCGGACCTGTCGATAAAGTGGAGTTGGAGTTTCCCAAGTGTCACATTGGAAAGGTCGGGGACCAAAACCCCAGCAAATATAAGCCGAAGCAATTGCCTTGTCTTGTGGTCGGCGGTTTGATCGATCAAATCACGCAATATTAGGAGCTCTACGAGCACATCCGGTCGCCACCAGCGCAGCGGGTTGTGAATGGGCGGTATAGATAGTCCAATAGTCTCAATTAGCCCTATTTCTATTCGCTCATTTTTCCTGAAAGCAGTCGAAATCCGCTCCACCTCGCTAAGAAGATGGGCAGGCGATACCGACCAATCCAACGAAACTTCATTGACGAAGTGCAGGAGAGGATTGATCTCGATGCCAACCGATCCTCGCCCTTCCAGCTTCGACTCGATCAACGTCGTTCCAGCACCGGCAAAAGGGTCGAGAACGACCTCGTTTGTCTGCACGTCCATCTTGGCCAGCATCTCGTGGACAAGCTCGGGGCCAAAGCTGGGCGTAAGTCGAAACCAGCGATGCACACGCGACGCAAGCCCGTTCAAAAAAGTCGACCGAGCGACGTGAATTTTCTCATAGTTCACGCGGCTTGCATCATCCGGTGTATGAAGCTCATCAAATTGAAGCGGCAACTGAGCTTTCATAATCTCCCTGACGTTGAATCGAGCCTGCGTTCTGTGTTCGTTCAGTGAATCGGATACCCTGCCCAGAAAGGCAATGACTTTCATGCGGCAGCGCACACGATTCTGCTAACTCGGTGTGTATGGACTCATATTCGCCGCCCGAAGCAGGCACCGCCTGCACAGCCGGTTGCCCGGCCCCGTGCTGGCGAACGGCTCGCGGCAACGCATGCACGGGCGGCGGAACTTGGGCATGTGGAGCGCCACGTCGCGCTCCGGCCCGTTGACGCGCTTCACCCCGCCGCGCCTAAGGCCCGGAGGCTCGTCGCCGCCCGCGCCGCCGGGGCGCTGCGGAGCGCCAGCACGTCGCCATAGCGACGGGTCAGGGCGCTGCCCGCGTTCATCACCTGCCGAATTGCCGCCTCGGTCGCATCGAGCTGGGCACTGTCCAGCGGCGCGAACTTGGCGGTGGCGCGGGCGCGCACGATGGCAAGGGCCTCGTCGGTCAGCCCGGACAGGTAGGCCGGGGCGTGCAGTATCGCCGCCACGGTCGTCTTGTCCTCCGCCTCGATGGCGCGCATCGCGCGGGACGTCCTGTCCTCCGCCCGCTTCATGCCCTTCATGTGCGCCCGCACCTCGGACGCCAGCGCCAGCCCCTCCGCCGTCTTGCGCGCCGGGTTGTCGAGCGCCGCCGATACGCGGGTGGCGAGCGTGTCGCGATAGCCGCGCAGCTCGCGCATCCGCCGGTCGATGGCCGGGACAGTCCGAGCAAATGCCTTCTCCGCCGCGTCGATGAACTCGGTGGCGTCCTGCACCCGCGTCGGCGTCCCCGGATCATGCGGACGTTATCGCTATACGCGGTGCGGGCGCTGCCGGCGACCGGATGCTGGCGGCGGATGTGTTTAGTCCCGGCATTTGATGGTGCATTATTCAGCCAGCAATGGAGGGATGCGCTATGGGCAAGATTCTTCACGGGAGCGCCCGCACGACGGAGGCGGTCCGTCGAGCGATACAACATAGTCAAGAGAGCCTGAGGGTTCTGGCGAAGCGCTACGGTATCAACCAGAAGACCGTCGCCAAGTGGCAGAAGCGCACGGCGGTTAAGGATTTGCCGACCGGCCCCAGGACGCTCGTTCGACGGTGCTCAGCATTGAGGATGAGGCGATCATCGTCGCCTTCCGCAAGCACACGCTGCTCCCGTTTGATGACTGTCGCTACGCCTTGCAGGCGACGATCCCGCACCTGACGCGCTCGTCACTGCATCGCTGCCTGCAACGGCACGGGATCAGCCGTTTGCCGGAGGTGACCGGCGACAAGGAACCCAAGCGCAAGTTCAAGACCTACCCAATCGGCTACTTCCACATCGACATTGCTGGGGTCAGAACCGCCCAAGGCAAGCTCCACCTTTACGTGGCGATCGACCGCACATCGAAGTTCGCGTTTGTCAGGCTGGCAGATAAAGCGACCACCGTGACGGCCACCGCGTTCCTGGACGAGTGGGTCGAGACCGTCCCCTACATCATCCACACGATGCTAACCGATAATGGCATCCAGTTTGCCGACTTGCCGAAGAACCGCGACGGCCCGACCGCGCGGTGGCGTGGTCATCCCTTCGATCGCGCCTGTTGGCGGCATGATATCGAACACAGGCTCACCAAACCCCAGCACTCATGGACCAACGGCCAGGTCGAACGCATGAATCGCACGATCAAGGAAGCAACCGTCAAACGCGATCACTATGACAGCCATACACAGCTGACAGCCCATCTCCGCGACTTCGTCGATGCCTACAATTATGCCCGTCGGCTCAAAACGCTGCGCGGCCTGACACCCTACGAATACATCTGCAAAATCTGGGCAACCCAGCCCGAAAGGTTCATAATCAACCCGCACCATCAAATGCCGCGACTAAACAACTAGACGTACTAAACAACTAGACATAGTTATACTTTCCAGCAAAAAGCACATCGCAAGCCACGCTTCGAAAGTGAGCGGGCGTCGTGCTTTCAGTGAATGTGAGCGCAGTCCGGGTCGGAATATTAAGCAATCGCTGGTCCCCCTCTCCTCCAGAGCCATATTTGCAAAAAGGCGCCCGAATTTGCACGGTGCGCAAACGGAAAATGGCTTGGACGACGGATCGTCCAAGCCATTTTCCGGTGAGCCGGTTGACGATCAGAAGCGCATGCCGACGCCGACGCCGAATATGAGCGGGTCGAGGCCCAGCTTGACGCGCTGGACGCCTGCGGCCGTGGTTGCCAGTCGTGCCTTGGTGTCGATGTCGACATATTTGACGTCGATGTTGAAGAAAAGCTTGTCGTTCAGGTCGATATCGACCCCCACCTGCCCGGCCCAACCGACGCTATCCTTCATATGCACCTTGGTCTTGCCCACGGCTGTCTCCAGCGCGGTGGATGCATCTTCGGCATAGAAAAGCGTATAGTTGATGCCCGCGCCGACATAAGGCCGGATATGGCCATCGACCACGGGGTGATATTGCATCGTCAGCGTCGGCGGCAGCACCCAGGTCGAGGCGAGCTTGCCGATGCTGCCGGTCGTCCCGGTGCGGCCGCTGGCGCTATGTTTCGTGGTCGCGGCGATCAACTCGAAGCCGATATGGTCGGTCGCCATATAGGTGACGTCGATTTCGGGCATGATGCTGTTGTCCACCGATACCTTTTCGCCGGGAAATGCGGGCAGAACACTACCGCTCCTCTCGTTGGGCGCGACCATGATCGTGCGCACGCGCAGCAGAATGTCACCCTGTTTGGCCTGGGCCGGTCCGGCAATCAGTGCGCCGGTCATGGCGCCGGCCAGCAAGAAAGTCTTTATGCGCATCATTGTTTCCGTCCCTGATGTTGCGGTCAATAATGGCTTGTAGGCCCCGCCCGCCGGTGGTTCCTTGACGCGGCGCAATCAGAAATTTGATCCTGCGCAATGCGTTGTCACGCAGTTGGTGGCAGGCCGCATTCCATGTTCCGATACCATCCCGATCTGCTGGCGGCCCCCGTGCCGCGCTACACCAGCTATCCCACCGCAGCGCAGTTCACCGACGCCGTCGGGGCGCAGGCGCTGGCAGAGCGGCTCGATACGCTGCCGCAGGACGCAGGGATCTCGCTCTATCTGCACATCCCCTATTGCCACGACATCTGCTGGTATTGCGGCTGCAACACCGGTGCCGCGACCCGGCCCCGACGGCTCGCCACCTATGTCGATGCGCTGGAGCAGGAAATCGCAATGGTCGCGTCGCGCCTGGGCGGGCGGAGGCGCGTGACCCATATCGCCTTTGGCGGTGGCAGCCCCAATTCGCTGCCGCTGGTCGACTGGGTCCGGCTCAATCACCAGTTGCTGCTATGCTTTGATACCAGTGCGGCTGTCCTGTCGGTCGAGATCGATCCGCGTCGCCTGGACGAGGCATGGATCGACGCCATGGGCCAGATCGGTGTTTCGCGCGTCAATCTGGGTGTCCAGACCTTTGCGCCGCACGTCCAGCAGGCCATCGGGCGGGTGCAGCCGGTCGATATGGTGGAAGCGGCGGTTGCCGGGCTGCGCCGGGTTCAAATCGACGTCGGCTTCGACCTGATGTACGGCCTGCCGGGCCAGAGCGAGGCGGATCTGGCGGAGACTCTGGAAACAAGCATCCGTCTGGCGCCGTCGCGGATCGCCCTGTTCGGCTATGCGCATATGCCGCACCTGCTGCACCGCCAGCGCCGGATTGCGCAGGCCGACCTTCCCGACATGGCCATCCGGTTCGCAATGGCGACGCAGGGTCATGCGATGCTGACCGCTGCGGGCTATCGCGCCATCGGCTTCGATCATTTCGCGCTGCCCCACGATCCCCTGGCGCAGGCCGCGACCAGCGGCAGGCTGCGACGCAATTTTCAGGGCTTCACCGAGGATGACAGCGACGTTCTGATCGGCCTGGGTGCCAGCGCGATCAGTCAGTTTCCCGACCTGATCGTGCAGAATGAGAAAAATGCCGGTGCCTACAGGGAGATGGTCGCGCAGGCGCGGCTGACCGCGACGCGCGGCGTCAGGCGCAGCGCTGACGACCAGCAACGCGGCCGACTGATCGAGCGATTGCTATGCGACGGGGCAGCGCCAAGCGAAGGGATTGGGCAATCCCGCGACCTGGCCAGATTTGTCGCCATGGGCATTGCTCGTGTGGACGATGGCATGATCGAGATCCGCCCGGAGGCGCAACCCTATGCCCGGTCCGTTGCGGCCTGCTTCGACGCTTATCTTCGCCCTGCCGAAGGACGCTTCAGCCATGCCGTCTAACAAGCTGATATTGGCGCTGGGCATGATGGCCACGGCGCTCTCGACATCGGCTGATGCGAAAAGCAGAACCGGGCCGGGACGTTATTTTTGCGGCGAAACACCCATTGACTGGTCCCCACCATGGGAAAAGCCCCGGACCGATGGCCATGACAGCGTTGCCTGTCATCTGATGCTCCGGGAGCAACGGAAGAAAGCGAAATGAGGGTGCGTGAATAGCGCGTGAGCGGTGTGTACCCGCATGGATGTGCAATGATGGCAATTGGTGGGCCTGGCAGCAACCGATCAGTAAGTGTTAATCCCATGAGAAAAAAATTTTTCTTCCCGCCATTTTTATTTTACCCCAGTTTTTACCCCGCGGCAGCGGCCAAGATAATAATATCTGCTTGTATCGTAAATAGAAATTCGCAGGTTATTCAGTATCTACGCAGCCAAATGTTCATTCTGGCCGTGCACCCTTCGCTTGATCAAGATCGCAACCTGCCATAGAATCTATCCAATAGTTTCTGTGAATTAAACTGCACTTACCAAGTCAATGGATATCATTGCGGCTCTGCGCGATCAATCTGCCCACCGTCGAGTAACGGCGCCGCATCAATGTTTTGCGCATCCATCAACATGGCCAGCCGTTCGGTCGCAGCCAATATCATGGCCTGCTCCCATATGGGCAGGGCTTCAAAACGGTTGGTAAAGCGCATTTGCAGCGGGTCCGGCGCGTCGGCCAGCGCCTTTATACCCTCTGGCAAAAGGCTCAGGTGAAACTGGCGCTTGTCGGCTTCACTGCGCTGACGCTGGGCAAAGCCAAGGGACACGAGGCGATCCACGATCGCGGTAATCGTGGCCTGGCTGAACTGGAGGGCCTGCGCGATGGCCGAAGGTGTGGTTCTCCCGCGCAAGTCGATCTCGCGCAATACCAGAAGTTGAGAGGGTGTCAGACCCGTGGTCGTGGCGAGCTGACGACTGCCGATTTCGGTGGCGCGCAGTACGCGCCGCAATGCGCGCAGGGTCAGCGTTGAAAGTTCAGAGTCCATAGATTTGCGCCATAGCCGCAAAGGCGGCGCACTGCCAATTTCCTTCCGATGGCGGATATATTGCTTCACCAAATGAAGCTAATTCACCATCATGGGTTGAAACACACGCTGCAATGCGTCATATAACTGCCCGTCTCACCGGGACGTCCCTGCCGTTCCGTCCAAAATATAATTCGGGAGATGAACAATCTTTGATTCCCAAGCTACAGCGGCCGCCGCGCCGCCACGGGCTTCTGCGCGCTCCGAAGAGAGCAAGGGGCAGGACATCGCATTACGAAGGCCCGTTGCAACAGATGGGCCAGCTATCAGCGGATTGATCGTGGCCTGCCCGCCGCTTGATCCCAATTCGGCCTATTGCAACCTGCTGCAATGCACCGACTTTGCCGACAGCTGCATCGTTGCGGAATGCGGTGGTGTACTGGTCGGCTGGGTATCGGGCTATCGTCCACCCGCCGCGCCGGAAAATTTCTTCGTCTGGCAGGTTGCTGTATCGCCCGCCGCACGAGGCCAGCGCCTGGCCGGACGGATGATCCAAGCGCTGCTGGCACGCCCACAACAGGCAGGCGTCACGCATCTGACCACCACCATCACCCACGACAACGGCGCATCCTGGGCCTTGTTTGAAGGGTTAGCGCATCGCTGGAACGCCCACTTCGAAAAAGCCGCCCGGTTTGAACGCGACGCCCATTTCGCGGGTGCCCACGCCACCGAATGGCAGGCGCGGATCGGCCCGCTGCCCCAGTTGGCACGCCCTTGAGGAGATATATATGACCATTACCACTCACCCTAAACCGACCGCCGCCATTCCCGACACGGCGATCTACGAACGACGCGAATCCATCGTGCGCAGCTATGCGCGCGCCATGCCGCGCCAGTTCAACCGCGCGCAGGGCGTGTGGATGCACGACAATCAGGGCGGTCGGTATCTCGACTTCCTGTCGGGCTGCTCAACGTTGAACTACGGGCATAATCATCCGGTGCTCAAAAGCGCGCTGGTCGACTATATCGCAGGCGACGGCATCACTCATGGCCTGGATCTCCACACCGATGCCAAGGCCGATTTTCTGACCGCGCTGGAGGATGTGATCCTCAAGCCCCGCGGTCTCGACTATCGCGCCATGTTCACGGGGCCGACCGGCACCAATGCCGTCGAAGCCGCGATCAAACTGGCGCGCAAGATCACCGGTCGCGAGATGGTGATCGCCTTTACCAATGGTTTCCATGGTATGACGCTGGGCGCACTCGCCTGCACCGGCAATGCGGCCAAGCGCGGTGGCGCGGGCGTACCGCTCAGCCATGTGTCGCACGAACCCTATGACGGCTATCACGGTCCCGACGTCGACACCGCCGAACTGCTGGAACGTCGCTTGTCCGATCCGTCGAGCGGCCTTGATGCACCGGCCGCCATCCTCGTCGAAACGGTGCAGGGCGAAGGCGGCCTCAATGTCGCGTCGCCCGCATGGCTCCGCACGATTTCCGAGGTTGCAAAGCGCCACGGCGCACTGATGATCGTGGATGATATTCAGGCCGGTTGTGGCCGGACCGGTAATTTCTTCAGCTTCGAAGGCATGGGGTTCACCCCGGACATTGTCACTATGGCAAAGTCGCTGTCGGGCATGGGTCTGCCGTTCGCGCTCACCCTGTTCCGGCCTGAACTCGACCAATGGTCGCCGGGTGAACATAATGGCACCTTTCGCGGCAACAACCACGCCTTTATCACCGCCACGGCAGCGTTGCGTCATTTCTGGAGCAATGACAGTTTCCAGCAGGACATCGTCCGCCGGGGCGCGTTGCTGGAACGCAGGCTGGACGCAATGGCAGCCGAACATGGCCTGTCCACCCGCGGTCGCGGCATGATGCGCGGTCTGGACGTAGGCTCCGGCGACATCGCCCAAACCATCACCGCCGCCTGCTTCGCGCAGGGGCTGATCATAGAAACCAGCGGCGCGCATGACGAAATCGTCAAGATATTGGCGCCTCTCATAATCGAGGATGCCGTTCTTTCAGCCGGTCTCGACATTCTTGAAGACAGCGTCCCTTCCGCCCTGACCGTCACCTATGGCGTCGCCGCAGAATAAGGAGACACGACCGATGATCGTTCGCAAATTGCAGGATATCCGCACGTCCGACCGCAATGTGAAGTCCAAGGGCTGGGAAAGTGCCCGCCTTCTGCTGAAGGATGACGATATGGGCTTTTCCTTCCACGTCACCAAAATGTACGCTGGCGAGGAATTGCACATGCATTATCAGAACCATCTGGAGGCGGTGCTGGTGCTCAAGGGTACAGGTACGATCGAGGATCTGGGCACTGGTGTGACCCATCGGCTGGCGCCGGGCGTCATGTATGCGCTTAATGCCCACGACCAGCATATCGTGCGCCCCGAAACGGAGATATTGTGTGCCTGCGCCTTCAATCCGCCGGTCAGCGGGCGCGAAGTGCATGACGAGAATGGCGCCTATCCCGCCGATACATCCAGCGCCGACACTGGTGCCACGCGCGAACCAGTGCTGACCGACTAAATTCCCCGAACAAGCAAAGGGGGACCTCCCTTGAAAGATCTCTACCCATCCCGCCGCACACAGGTGGCGGCGTTTTCGCCGCGCCTCGACCCTGTCGTCCATAGCGACTGGAGCGAAGATGCCCCCATTACCCGCAGCCAGGCCGAACAGTTCGACCGCGACGGCTATCTGGTGCTGGAGGATATGTTCTCTGACGCCGAAGTCGCTTTCCTCCAGCGGGAGGGCGGCGCGTTGCTGAGCGATCCCGATGCGCTGGAAACGGAAACGGTGGTCACCGAACCGGGGAGCAAGGAAGTCCGCTCCATTTTCCGTATTCATGCCCAAAGTCGGGTGATCGAGCGGTTGGCTTCCGACATGCGGTTGGCCGGGGTTGCCCGTTTCCTGCTGGGCGACGACGTCTACCTGCATCAGTCGCGGCTCAACTATAAACCCGGTTTCCAGGGCAAGGAATTCTACTGGCACAGCGATTTCGAAACCTGGCATGTCGAAGACGGGATGCCGCGCATGCGGGCCTTGTCCATGTCGGTACTGCTTGCGGAGAACACCCCGCATAACGGCCCGCTGATGCTGATCCCCGGATCGCACCGCCAGTTCTTGACCTGTGTCGGCGAAACGCCGCACGATCATTACCGCCAGTCGCTGAAGAAGCAGGAATATGGCGTCCCGGACGAAGACAGCCTTGCTGAACTGGCGCATAAATTCGGGATCGTCGCACCAACCGGCAAGCCCGGATCGGTGGTGATCTTCGACTGCAACATCATGCATGGGTCCAACGGCAACATCACCCCCTTCCCGCGCGCCAACGCCTTCCTGGTCTATAACGCCGTGTCGAACCGCCTGACTGCGCCCTTCGGTGTCGATACGCCACGCCCCGCCTTCATCGCCGCGCGCGGCGAGCCGGAAGCAATCACGCCTGTCGCCGGACCATTGATGGCGCAGGTGCCGGCATGAGCAATATCCATAGCGTCGAGAAAATCGGCGGCACGTCCATGGCCGCCACCACTACCCTGTTCGACAATGTGCTGATCGGCGGGCGCAAGGATGCGGACCTGTATAACCGCATCTTCGTGGTGTCTGCCTATGCCGGCATGACCGACCTTTTGCTGGAGCATAAGAAAAGTGGCGAGCCGGGCGTTTATGCGCGCTTCGTTGCGGATGAAAGTATCCAAGGCTGGCGCCAGGCAATGGAAAGGGTGCGTCGCGCCATGCAGGATCGCAACGCGGCCATGTTCGTGCGCGCCGACCGGCTGACGGAGGCGAACGCCTTTGTCGATATACGGATCGACGCCGTCGCCGCCTGCCTGGACGATCTGGCCCGGCTGCGCAGCCATGGCCGTTTCTGCGTGAAGGAACAGTTGATGACGGTGCGCGAATTGCTCGCTGGCCTTGGCGAAGCGCACAGCGCCCATTCGACGGCGCTGCTGTTGCGCGATCGCGGCGTCAACGCCCAGTTCGTGGACCTGACTCTGTGGGACCAGCAGGACATGCGCGAATTGGACGAGCGGATAAGCGAGGCCTTCGCGCCGATCAACCTGGCCACCACCCTCCCCATCGTCACCGGCTATGCCGGATGCAGCGAAGGCATGGTACGCCGTTATGCGCGCGGCTATTCCGAAATGACCTTTTCGCGCATTGCCGTACTGACTGGCGCGCGAGAGGCAATTATCCATAAGGAATTTCACCTGTCGAGCGCGGACCCGCGGCTGGTGGGCAAGCACAAGGCGCGCAAGATTGGCCGCACAAATTATGACGTGGCGGACCAGTTGGCGAATCTGGGCATGGAGGCAATTCATCCGGGTGCTGGCCGGGGATTGCGCCAGACGGATATTCCGTTGCGCGTTCGCAACACCTTCGACCGGGAAGATGGCGGGACGCTCATTTGTAGCGATTATGTCTCCGACACGCCTCGCGTCGAGATCGTGACCGGGGTGCGCCATGCGCAGGCATTACAGTTTTTCGAGCAGGACATGGTCGGGGTGAAGGGCTACGACGCCGCCATCCTTGAAGTGCTAACCCAACATGGTGCCTGGATCGTCAGCAAGGCGTCCAACGCCAACACAATCACCCATTATCTGTCGGCGGATGCGGCGACGGTGAAGCGGGTGATCGCCGACCTTCAGGCGCGTTATCCCGATGCGGCTATCTCGGCCCTGCCGGTGGCGATCGTGTCGGTAATCGGCAGCGACATATCGCGACCGGGGCTGATGACTGATGCGTTGCAAGCCTTGGCCGCTGCGCATGTGCCGGTCATCGCAATGCAGCACCAAATCCGCAATGTCGATGTCCAGTTCATCGTGGACGTCGATCATTATGATGACGCGGTAGGCGCCCTGCACCATGTTTTGGTGGAAGATCGGACAGGCGAAGCGGAAGATCGGCGCGCGGCCTGATCAGCGTCCCGTCCAATACCATGTTCGCCGCAATCCATCCCGTCCGCAGCCTGCTGCTCGCCATCTTCATGTTGATGGCGGGCAGCGGCTTCCTGTCCACGCTGATCGGTCTTCGGCTGGAGCGGGCGGGGGCTGGCACCATGGCAATCGGCGCAGTCGCCACGGCCTATTTCGGCGGGCTGGTGATCGGCGCGCTGCGTGCGGGCGGCATCGTGCGGCAGGTCGGGCATATCCGCGCCTTCGCCGCCTTCGTTTCGCTGTTGTCAGCCAGTACGCTCGCATACCCCCTGCTGCACTCTCCACTCTTCTGGACGATGCTGCGGCTGATCGACGGTATCTGCGTCGCTGGCGTGTTCATCTGCCTGGAAAGCTGGCTCAATGACAGGGCCGAGGCGAAAACGCGCGGCAGCGTGCTCGCCGCTTATATGGTCGCGCTCTATTCTGGGCAGGCGGTCGGGCAATTGCTGCTGGCGGCGAGCGGGGCGCTACCCGCCGTGCCGTTTCAACTGGCCTCCATCCTCATTTCCCTGGCGATCATTCCCCTTTGCCTGACCCGCAGCGCCGCGCCAGCACCGGTCGAGGCGCAGGCCTTTTCGATCCGCGCCCTCTATGCCGCGTCGCCGCTCGGCACCTTTGGTGCTGTCACGACCGGACTGATGCTCGGTGCCTTCTACGGCATGGCGGCTGTCCATGTGCGGCGGCTGGGGCTGGATCTGGGCGCGACTGCCAGCTTCATGATGATCGTGATCCTGGGCGGTGTCGCGTTGCAATGGCCGCTCGGTCGCCTGTCCGACCGGCTTGATCGGCGGCGCGTGATCGTGGGCTGCTTTGCGGCCACCATGGCCGTTTGCCTGATGCTGACGATGCTGGTTTCTGCCGGGCCGTCGCTTCTGGCCCTGGGGGCGTTGTTCGGCGGACTCAGCTTCGCGCTCTATCCGTTGTGCGTCGCGCATTGCAACGACCGGCTGCTGGCTACCGAGCGGGTGGCGGCGAGCGGGCGACTGGTGCTGCTTTATTCGGTTGGCGCCGCAATCGGCCCGCTGGGCGCGGCCATGCTGATGAGCGTCGCGCCGGGCGGCGGCCTTTTCCTCTTCATTGCCCTGTGCGCGGGCGCGACGCTTGCGTTCGGCGTGTGGCGCCAGACCGCCACGCCGTCCGTGCCAGTACCCGACCAGCAGGATTTTCAGATCGTTCCGCGCACGACGCCGATGGCGTCCCTGCTCGATCCCAATACCGCAGATGGACATATGTCATGACCACCTCCACACCTATACCGTCGCCAACCCACAACAGGGTCGATGACGCCACGCTACGCCGGGCCATCGCCGCCTCCGCGCTGGGCAATGCGACCGAATGGTTCGACTATGGCATCTATGCCTATGGCGTCACCTATATTTCGGCCGCGCTGTTCCCCGGCGACGTCGATGATGCCGTGCTGTTCGCGTTGGCGACCTTTGCCATTTCCTTCCTCGTGCGGCCATTGGGCGGCCTGTTCTGGGGGCCGCTGGGCGATCGGTTGGGGCGCAAATCGGTGCTGGCGCTGACCATATTGCTGATGTCCGGCGCAACGCTGGTGGTCGGCCTCATCCCTTCATACGCGCAGATCGGCTGGGGCGCCCCTGCGCTGCTGATCGGGCTGCGCATGGTGCAGGGCTTTTCCACCGGCGGCGAATATGGTGGCGCGGCGACCTTCATGGCCGAATATGCGCCCGACGACCGGCGCGGCTTCTATGGCAGCTTCCTGGAGTTCGGGACGCTGGCGGGCTTTTCCTTTGGCGCAGTTCTGATGCTCGGCTTTTCGCTGTTGCTGGGGGACGCGGCGATGCATGATTGGGGCTGGCGCATCCCGTTCCTGGTTGCAGCGCCCATGGGCCTTATCGGCATGTATCTGCGATCGATGATGGAGGACACGCCAGTCTTTCGCGAACAGGCCGTCGAAGGCAGCGGATCGCCGCCGCTCAGAACGTTGATGCGTGATCATTGGCGGCCAATGCTGGTCGTGAGTGGGTTGGTCGTGGCGCTCAACGTCGTCAACTATACGCTGCTCAGCTACATGCCGACCTATTTACAGCGGCGCATCGGCCTGTCGCCGGACGAAGCCCTGGTCGTGCCGATCATCGGCATGGCCTTCATGATGGTCTTCCTGCCGTTTGCGGGCCATCTGTCGGATCGGATCGGGCGCAAACCGATGTGGCGCCTATCGCTGATCGGGCTCCTGCTGGGCATAGTGCCGCTCTACATGCTCATGGCGACGGGGTTCGTCGGTGCGATCATAGGCTTCGCGTTACTCGGCCTGCTCTATGTGCCGCAACTGGCCACGATTTCCGCGACCTTCCCCGCGCTGTTCCCGACGCCTGTTCGGTTCGCAGGCTTCGCGATTGCCTATAATATGTCCACATCGCTGTTCGGTGGCACCGCGCCAGCGATCGGCAGCGGTCTGATCACCGCCACCGGCAACGACCTGATGCCCGCTTTCTACATGATGATGGCCTGCATCGTCGGCCTTGTCGCGCTCCGCTTCATGCCTGAGACGGCTGGGCGTTCGCTGCATGAAAATGTCTTCGCCGATCAGACCGACGCATGACATGGATAACTGACAATATTATGGCTGTCGTGACGGACCGCCATTTCGATTAACCCTGGTTGCAGACGATGTTGGCGATCATGCTGCTGATAGCGATCGCCTGGATAGCGAACTGGGTTGCCAAACGCCTTGTCTCCACATTGGTTGTCAAGCTGCTGGAGCATCTGGGGTCGATTGTCGCCCGGCTTTCGAGCATCGTGCCGGCGCTGATCATCCGGCTTGGGGGGCGAGAGTGTCCCGCACCTTCCCAGTTGGACCGCCCTTTTCATCCGCAGCCTGTGTGCAGCCTTCATCATCCTGACCATCGCGATCGCGCTCAGCAGCGGACTTGGCCTGATGAACGATCTGTATCAGCGGCGCACTCGACCTTGAACGCGCCGGGCAGAAATTGTGAGGCACGAGGCGCGAAACGACGCATACCGGCTTCCAATAGAGAAGTTTTGATCCCCACAGCCCTGTGTTCCGCTGTTTCGCAAGGCAGTGATTTTTCCGCCCACGATTTCGGAGCGATCTTGATCAGGACCACGCTTCTCGCCTCCCCTGTTCCCGCATGGCCTCGATAAACACGCGAACCGCAGGCATAGCTGCACGACCGGGATCGTAGAGCAGGCTTACCGGCATGGGGGACGGGGCATGATCCGCCAGCACCTCCACCAACTGCCCGTTCGCGATGCGCGGGGCCGATTGGTAGCTCAGCACATTGGCGAGCCCCACGCCCGCCTCAGCGGCGGCGATGGTCGCATCGATGCTGTTGACGGTCAGGCGGGGAACCACCTCCACCATACTGTCGCCCCGTGCACCGAACCGCCATGTGCTGCCTGCGCGTATTCCGCTGCCGAGGATACAATGATGACTGGCAAGTTTGGCTGGATCGGTGGGCGCGCCATGTTCGGCGAGATAGGCCGGGCTCGCCACGATAGTCTGCCGGACCGAGCCGATCGTCACGACGCGCAGCGTGCTATCTGCCAGTGTCCCAATCCGCACCGCCACATCAATACCCTCCTCAACGATGCGGACATTACGGTCGTGCAGCATCATGCGCGCATTCAAACCTGCGTGGCTTGCCAGCAGCGCATTGATGACTGGAAGAACATGGAGGCGCCCGAACATGACGGGCGCGGTCACATAGAGCAGACCGCGCGGCACAGACCGCCCGCCCATGGCGATCTGCTCCGCTTCACGCAGGTCTGCCAGGATTCGCCGGGCCCGGTCGAGCAAGACCGCCCCCTCGTCCGTCAAGGACACCGCTCGCGTCGAGCGATGGAACAACGTCACGTTCAGATGCCGCTCCAGCGCCGCGACCGCGCGAGTGACTGCGGGCGGCGACATATCCAGCGCCCTTGCAGCAGCCGCGAAGCCGCGCCGATCGGCCACGGCGACGAAGACGGAGAAGCTCTCGAAGCGGTCCATTATTCCTCAAAATGAAATAGTAAACGTCGATCATCGCTCATTATCGCTGCAGAGGCAACGCGCTATCTCTTTGTGCATGGCACAGACATTTCTCCATACCCTCTTCGGTCCCGGCGCTCGCGCCCTGCAAACGGCGGCGGGATCGCGCACATCCTATGCCCGCATGGAAGCGGACGCGGGACCAGTCGATGTGCTGACAAAGCGGGAACTGGACTTTATCGCCGCCCGCGACAGCTTCTACATGGCAAGCGTTTCGGAGGATGGCTGGCCCTATGTCCAGCATCGTGGCGGACCGACAGGTTTCCTCCGCCATATCGAGGGCAATCGCATCGGGTTTGCGGATTATCGGGGGAACCGGCAATATCTTTCCGCCGCGCATCTTATGGCTGACGACCGTGTCTCGCTGTTCCTGATGGATTATCCGAACCGGCGCCGCCTCAAGATCATCGGCCATGCCCATTCCAGCGAGGGTCCGGCAGACATCGCTGCGCTCATGCCTCCCGACTATGCCGCCGAACCGGAACGCGCCTTCCTGATCGACGTCATCGGATTCGACTGGAACTGCCCGCAGCACATCACGCCGCGCTTCACCGAGGCGGATGTGCAGCGCTCCTCTCGCCCACTCATCGACGAGATCGAGGCGCTGCGTACCCGCATCGCTCAACTGGAAGGAACAGCATCATGACCGGCAAGCTTACTCACGGTGTCCATCATGTCGGCCTCACCGTGCCGGACCTCGATCAGGCGCGCGCCTTTTTCTGTGGCACATTGGGTTTCGACGAGGTGGGCGGCGTGCCCGACTATCCCTCCATCTTCGTGTCGGACGGCGCGATCCTGCTAACCTTGTGGCGCGCTGCGGACCCACTTACTGTCCGGGCCTTCGACCGGCGCGCGAACATCGGTCTCCATCATCTCTCGCTGTCGGTCGCCGACGATGCCGCGCTGCAGGCGGCGTGGGAGGCGGTGACGGCGCATCCGGAGGTAGTCGTCGATGCAGCGCCCGGCCCCATCCGTCCGGGGTCCTCGACGCGCCACTTCCTTATCTTCATTCCCGGTGGCATTCGCCTTGAGTTCGCCACGCCCTTTGCCTGAAAGGATATTGTCCGATGTCGCGACCGCCCATCCCGCCTTTCACCCATGAGACCGCACTGCAAAAAGTCCGCGCCGCCGAGGATGGCTGGAACAGCCGCGATCCCGCAAGCGTGGCGCTTGCCTACACCGAGGACAGTCATTGGCGGAACCGGTCCGAGTTCCTTCAGGGGCGGGATGCTATCATCGCCTTCCTAGCCGCGAAGTGGAGCCGTGAGCAGGACTATCGACTGATCAAGGGTCTGTGGGCCTATGAAGGTAACCGGATCGCGGTGCGCTTCGCCTATGAATGGCATGACGATGCAGGCACCTGGTATCGCTCTTATGGCAATGAGAATTGGGAGTTCGCGACCGATGGCCTGATGGCGCGGCGGATTGCGAGCATCAACGACCTGCCGATCTCGCAGGAGGATCGCCTGTTCCGCTGGCCGATCGGGCGACGACCGGGGGATCATCCCGGACTGGAAGATTTGGGGCTTTAGCTTTCACGGCCGCTTACGTTGGTCGCCCCCAACCAGCTCGCCATAGCCTTCGGCTCCGCTGCAAGCGCATTTGGAACGTCGCCGGTGCGTTCGCTTCCTAATGCGCAGCACGGATCGGAACCCCCGTCTAACGCCAGGCAGGCGCTCTGACATCGACCTGCATCGCCCGGACGAATGCGGGACGGGCGCAAGCCCGGTCCAGATAGGCGCGCACGTTCGGCCCGAAGCCGTGCCCCAGGCCCACGATCGCATCGCCCAGATACAGGGCATAGGCGATTGCGATGTCGGCGATCGTGAACCGTCCGCCGCACAGCCACTCGCGATCGGCGAGCGCCGCCTCGACCGCGCGCAGCCGGCCGAAAAACCATTTCTCATAATCGGCGGCCGTCTGTTCATTGCGGTGCGCGGGCGCCTCAAGCTCACGGTATCGCAGAACGATCGCCTGGGGAAAGGTGAGGGTCGCGTCGCTGAAGAACAGCCAGTTCAGGAACAGGGCGAAATCCGGTTCGTCACTCGTGAGCGCCAGCGGAGTCGGCCCGTATCGCGCAGTGAGATAGAGGCAGATGGCGGCGGATTCGCTCATTTTCACGTCGCCATCGACCAGGAAGGGGATGGTCCCGAGCGGGTTGATATCCAGATAGGGCTTGTCCAGCACCCTGGGCGGGAAGGGCAGCAGGACCGGCTTATAGGGCAGCTCCATTTCCTCAAGCGCCCAGAGCGGCCGCAGCGAACGCGCCCCTTGGCAATGATAGAGCGTCAGCATGCCCCGCTGGCTCCACGGCTGGCCGTAGCCGGCCCCATCATGCCCGCTCACGCAGCGCAGCCGCAGCCATGTCACGCAACAGATGTTTCTGCACCTTGCCCGTCACCGTCATCGGGAAGGCGTCGACATAATATATGTACCGGGGCACCTTGAAGTGGGCGATCTGGCCGCGGCAATAGTCGATCATCGCCTGCTCACTGACCGCCATGCCAGCGCGAAGGCGGATGCAGGCGCACACCTCCTCGCCGAATTTCTCGTCGGGTACGCCGACGACCTGCACATCCTCGACGGCGTCATGCCGGAAGAAAAATTCCTCCAGTTCGCGCGGGTAGATATTCTCGCCGCCCCGGATGATCATGTCCTTCGATCGACCGACGATGCGGCCATAGCCGTCCTCGTCGATCACCGCGAGGTCGCCGGTGTGCATCCATCCGTCGCTGATCGCCTCCGCCGTCCGATCGGGATCCTCCCAATAGCCGAGCATGACCGCATAGCCGCGCGTGCATAATTCCCCCGGAACGCCGCGCGGCACCGTGTCCCCGGTGGCGGGGTCGATGATCCTGACCTCTAGATGCGGCTGGACGCGGCCGATGGTCGATACCCGGCGTTCGACCGCATCGTCCAGCGCGGTCTGGAAGCTGACCGGGCTGGTTTCCGTCATCCCATAGGCAACGCCGATGTCGCGCATGTGCATCCGCGTCATGACCCTGTTCATCAATTCGATCGGGCATGGCGCGCCCGCCATGATGCCGGTGCGCAGCGACGACAGGTCGTATCGCGCGAAGTCGGGATGTTCCAGTTCGGCGATGAACATCGTCGGAACGCCGTGGAGCGCGGTGCAGCGTTCGGCCTCCACCGCCTCCAGCACCGCGCCCGGATCGAACGCGGCCGAGGGATAGACCATGGCCGCGCCGTGCACGAGACAGGCGAGGTTGCTCATCACCATCCCGAAACAATGATAGAGCGGCACCGGGACGCAAAGCCGGTCGCCCTGCCCCAGGCCCATGGCCAGCCCCACGAAATATCCGTTGTTCAATACATTATGGTGCGACAGCGTGGCCCCTTTGGGCAGGCCGGTGGTGCCGCTGGTGAACTGGATGTTGATCGGGTCGCCGGGGAGAAGCCCCGCGGCAAGATCGGTCATGGAGGCTGGCGATTCGCGACCGCGCGCCAGCACATCCTCGAAATCGATCCAGCCGCGCCGTGGCTGTCCGCCGATCTTGATCACATGCCTCAGCGCCGGCAGCCGGTCGCATGTGATCGCGCCGTCGCTGTCCGCCAGGCCCGGCACAACCTCCTCCACCATCGCGACATAGTCGCTGGTCTTGAAGCTGGCGGAACAGATCAGGGCGGTGGCCCCCACCATGCGCAACGTATAGTCCAGCTCGGAAAGACGGTAGGCGGGGTTGATGTTGACCAGGATCATCCCGGCGCTGGCGGTGGCGAGCTGCGCGATCGTCCACTCGGCGCAGTTGGTCGCCCACACCCCGACCCGATCGCCGCGCCTGATCCCGAGCGCCGCCAGGCCGAGGCCGAGGGCGTCGGCCGCCTGCTTCAGCTCAACCCATGTCATACGCACATTCTGGTGCCGCGAAATCAGCGCGAGCTGGTCTGGCCAGCGTTCCACCGCGCGATCCAGCGCTTGTCCGATCGTCATGTCCAGCAGCGGCGGCTGCGTGTCGCCAACCACATGGCTCAGTTCATGGGACGGCATATATTGTCCTCCTGATAATCTTACGAAGCAGCGCCCGTCGGGGCGACGACAGGCTCCACGGCATGGCGTTCAGCGTGCCGCCTCGGCTGCATAGAGCGCATCGAGCAAAGGGGCGAGGCGCGGGTCGAGCCATTGCGCGTTGGGGTTGCGCATGGTGTTAGTCGTATAGGCCACGCCGAACCTGCGAGCCGGATCGGCAAAGGCCATGCTGCCGCCAAAGCCCGGATGGCCGAATGATGCCGGATTCGGGCCCATTGCACCGTCATTGAGACGGAATCCGGCTGCATAGCGACCGGGGAAGCCCATGGCTTGATCGAAGCCGGCAACACGTTCACGGGTCGCCTGTTCCAGCACCGCCTTGCCCAGCAGCCATGGTTCATCGCTGAAGAGATGCGCGTAGAGCTTGGCCAGGCCGCGCGCGTTCGCAGTCCCGCCGGCCGCCGAGTGCCCCGCCGCGCGCCAGTAGCGCTGGTTGGGAAAGTCCCAGGCGATCATCGGATTGGTCAGCGCGGCCGCCATGGCTTCGAGATTGGGGACTTCAAAATCAATGGCAGCCACGTCGTCCGGTCCGAACATCGCGGCATAGCGATCATCTTCCTCGATCGGCAGCCCCAGATAGACGTCGATGTCGAGTTTCGCTGCAATCTCTTCCTCGTAAAAACGGGCGATGGTCCGGCCATCGACCCGGCGGATGAGTTCGTCAGCCAGCGTGCCGATGGTCAGCGCATGATAGCCCCACAGGCCCGGACCGAAGAACGGCTCCTGCGCGGCGAGCATGGCGGCGACGCGATCATGGGCAATATAATCGTCCAGTGTCACCGGTTCGCGTGCGCCGACCAGGCCGGCCTGATGCGACATCATTTCGCCGACTGTGATCGCAGCCTTGCCGTTCGCCGCAAATTCCGGCCAATAGGCCGAGACGGGGGTTTCATAATCCAGCTTGCCCCGGTCGACCAGCATCGCGATGCAGATCGATAGGACGCCCTTTGACGTGGAATTGACGCCGAAGAGGGTGCGATCGGTAATCCTGGCGGAGCGATCTTCCACGCGGCTTCCGCCCCACAGATCCACCACTGCGGCGCCGTCGCGATAAACAGCGAATGCCGCCCCGACGTCCTGCCCCGATGCCAGATTATCATCGAAGGCTATGCGGACGCCCTCATAGCCGTCGGCCACTATTCCTTGGGTTTTATCTGACACGAACCAAACTCCTTATTCGAGATATGCTTGTGCGTTCGGTAGCCTGGACGCAGATGATCCTACGCCGCGCTGGCGCAAGAAGACGGTTGCTGCTGCATCACCCCTATGATGATGCAGCAGCCCCGATCAACAAACTAGAATATATACTCCAACCGCATGCCATATGTGCGCGGCTTGGCGGCATTATAATAGACGCCATAGGGCTGGGCGGTCTGCCTGAAAGCGGCATAGTCGTTGTTGAATAGATTGTTGGCATAGACGCCAATGCGCAGCTTTTCTCCGGGCGGGCTGATATAGCCCGATGCGTTCGCGGTGAAGAGATGCCCGTCGCGATCATAGCCCAGCTGACCGCCAGCCCCGGGCTGAAAGTTGATCGACGAACGATATTGCGCGATTCCCGAAAGCGAGGCGGTCCACGTCCCGATGGCGAACTCGTCGCCCGCATTGTCCGTGACTGTGCCGCGAAGCTGGCATTCGTGTCGCCCCTGGCGGCGCGCTCCTCATAAGTATAGCGGCCGCCCACCGTGACCTTCAGCTGGCCGGTCAGATCGTAATAGCCTTCCAGGAAGGCTGCGTAGGACTTGGACGTCGCGATGTCGATGGCATTCGTCAACCCAAGGCTCTGAGCGGTTTCGACCGCTACCGCACGAGATTGTGCATAGCATGTAGAAGCGAACATCGCACTCATCACGACGGCCATCGGTCCAAATTTCACCATCGCCCCCCTCTTTTCGCCTGCTTGCCTGCAGGCGTTTTAGTTCTGGAGATGCATGGGGCCGGCAGAGCTGCCAAGTCCAATACGTATTTCGCTATGATTGATAAGAATATCGTCATATTCTGGTGCCAATGCGACTGTGGGGGTGTGCGTGGCTATTGATCCGAAACTCATGATCGATTTCGCGACCATCGCCGAGAATGGCTCGTTCACCCGAGCCGCCCAACGGCTGCGTGTCGCTCAGCCATGGCTCTCCGCCCGTATTCACAAGCTTGAACAGATCATCGGCTATCGTCTTTTCGACCGCACCACGCGGAGCGTGACGTTGACAGAGCGGGGCGCGGAACTCTTCGAAGCTGCCCGCAACGTTGCAAAAGCCGCGGAGGCGGCCGATCGTTTGGCGCTCCAGCTTGGCCGCAGGAACCGGACCGTGCTGCGGATCGGTGCCCCACCCTACTCGAAGATCATTCGTGAGCGCCGTGAGTTGATCGGCGAGTTCGCCAAAGCCCATCCAGATGTGAGCCTCGAAATCGAGACAGGCTGGTCGCTAGCGCTCCTCGGTCGCCTGGAGACAGGAAATATCGACCTGGCCTTCATCATGGGTGACACCGAAGCCACCGGCTTCGAAAGCCTGGTTTTGAAACGGTTCGGGGTTGCACTCAGCCTGGATCGTGATCACCCATGGGCCACGTCGACGTCGATATCGCCCGATGCGACGATCGGACAAACCATCGAGGTGTTCATCCGAAATCTTTATCCCGGTTTGTGGGATCGGCTCTATGCTCCGCTGATCAAGGCCGGCGCTCATCTGATCGAAGTACCGGAATTGGCGGAGGGCGCGCCCGATCGAATGAGATCGCCAGATGCCGTTGCCGCCTACTTCGATTTCGGAGCGGACGATGCGGGCTTCACCGAGGTCGTCCGCATTCCCTTGGCAGCGCCGGCTACTGTTCCGTTCCAGCTTCTGCGCAATATTGCTGAACCTTCGAAAGCTGGCGATGAGTTCTGGCAGTTCGCGCGCTTGCGCGGCGGTGAAGGGCGATTGTCCCCATGAAAATCTCGATCGGTCGAACCGTTTTGCCATCATCTCGCGTAGCGGGTGGTCCAATCGTGCTGCGGCGAGTCCGATCGGAGGGTATCGGCCAAAGCTTAGCAGTCTCTCCTTGCCACCGTGCCGATATTTGAACCGCCATGATTTTGTACCGGCTGGTGACACCTGAATAAACATCGGCCAATAAACCATTCAAATTGAAGGGTTTATTTATACCATATGTGCTCTATGAATTGAAGCGTTGGTGGGCCCGGCAGGACTTGAACCCGCAACCTATCCGTTATGAGCGGACAGCTCTAACCAGTTGAGCTACAGGCCCCACCTTGTCAACGAACGCCCGATTAGGCAGCATCACGCCGCTTGGCAAGCCTCGATACGCATGGGAACGGCGTTAAGAAGCTGATCCAGGCTGGCTGCCCTGACGCCCCGTTTCGCCAGATGCGCCAGCACCGCGTCCCACCAGCCGTAAAAGGCGGTGCGGTCGGCCTCATCGCGGACATAGGGGGTATGGCCCGGCTCCAGCGTGGGCGAATGGAAGCTGAAATTGAGGACGGGAACGCCCTCCTCCATAAGCGCGTCGATCGCGGCGATGGCTTCGGGGGCGGATATGCCTTCGGGGGTTAGCGGCACGCGGCTCAGCATCCGGGCGCGCGACAGGGCGCCGGCGAGCGGCCCCATGGACTGGGCCGCGCGATAGAGACGCTCGCCCGCGCCGCGCAGCAGGCCGACAAAGGCGGTGGACAGCGGCAATTCCACCAGAGTCCTGTCAGGACCAGCCCAATAGGGCGTCTGGGGCAAGCCGCAAAAATCCGGGCCATGCTGATGGCTGTAATCGAACCGGCTGCGCACCGAACTGTCGAGCCGGAACCCCGCTTCGCTCAGCAACCGCGCGCTGTTGGGACCAACGCCATAGCGACCGGCGCGATAGGCGATGGGGCGCTGGCCAAAGCGCTCCTCGATCCGGCGGCACAGCGCCTCCAGCTTCGCGCGCTCTACCGCTTCGGGCAGGAAGCCGACATAGGAGTTGACGGCGCTGACTTCCTCGACATGGGGCGGGTTGACCCAGGGGTGGAGATGCGCGCCGATATCGGCGGTGCCGTCGCTGACCCATTGCGCCATCATCGCTGACGCTACGTCGCTATCGATTACGGGATAATCGGTGACATAGATGGGCTTGACACCAGCCGCCGCGAAATAGGCCTGCCCCCGTGCCATACCCGGCAGGGCGGTGACGTCATGACCGGTGCGGCTTAAAGGGGCGTTCCAGTCAAATTCCTCTTCGGTATCGACGAACAGCATGAATCGGGTGCCGAAAGCGGGATCGAGGGTGATCCTGTCCTGCAGCAAGGGCGGGGCCAGCAGGTTGCCGTCATGGGGGGAAACAGTCATGCGCTATCCATAGCGCGCAATGGTTGCCATAGGGTTGCCGTGCGCGTCAGGCGTGGGCCGTGTCTTCGGCAACGCTGGCGGCGGGAATGGCGAGCAGCAGCCGCCCCGGCTCCACTTCCAGACTGCCGCCGCATGTCCCGGCGAGGCTGCGGATCAGCCGTAGCGAAAAGCCCAGCCCCAGCAGCGGACCATCGGCCCAATCGCCTTCGGACGTATAGCCCGGATCGAGCAGTTGCGCCTCCTCCATGCCCGCCAGGCTGGAGGGACGGTCGATGGCCAGGACAACCCGGCCGTTGGTGCCTTCGGGCTGGAACCAGCAGGCACCGGTCACCGCCTCCCCCTTTGGCGCGACGGAAATCAGCGTGCGCAACAGATGCTGGACCATGCGTTCGCCTTGCACCGGATCGATCCGCACTGGCGGCAGGTCGGTTGCCATAGCGATGTCGACCGGCGCGCCGCCCTGATCGCGGAAGCGGTTGGCGATCTGGCGCACCAGCGGTTCGGGATCGAGCAGTTGCGGCGCACCGACATCGTCGCCGCGCGAGACGCGGGCGGCGAGGTCCAGATCGTCGAAGGCCGCCAGCAGATGGCGCGCATCGACCGCTATATTGCCCGCCATATCGCGATATTCCGCGCCTGCCGGGCCGAACAATTCCTGCTCGATAATCTCGGCAAAGCCCAATATGGCGTTCAGTGGCGTGCGCAGTTCATGCACCAGCTGGCGCAGCGAATCCGCCGACAGGCCGCTCAGCCCGTCCGGCGCAGGCTCGTGCTGCGCGGCCACTTCGTGCAGGAAGGGACGACGCGCCTGACCGCGATAGCCCTGAAAGCGGCCCGACCGGGGATCGAAAAAGGGGGTGGCCGACAGTCGCCATTCGCCGGCCATCGTCCCGCCCACAATGGCGAACCGACCATTCTGGAAGCCGCTGCGCCGGGCAAAGGCACCTGCGACATGGCCATCCGGCCCGCTACCGCCCTCCAGCGCTACTTCGCCCAGCGACAGGCCGATCAGCGCCGCGCGCGGTCCCTGGTCAATCCACAGGATCGTGCCAGCGGCATCGGTTTCGAACGCGAAATCGCGCGGTGGCGCGCTGCTGTCAGGTTCCTCTGTCGCCAGTGGCTGGGGTGGCGGCCGGGTGCTGGTGAAATGGGCGATCCGGTCGACCAGATTGCGGATCTGGTCCTTGTCGCCGACAGGCGCGCGCAGCGGCGTGACCGTGCCGGTCTCAGCCTCCAAATCCGGCGCGTCGTTCGCCGGAACCATATCGGCGGTGAGCAGCATGTCGCTGTCGCCCACCATATCCTGCCGTACGGTGGTCAGCACCAGATCGGACGGACCAAAGGCTTCGAGCGCCAGTCGCGCCGCCGGACCGATATCGCGCCGCCCGCGCAGGACGCCGCGCGCCGTGGGCGTCAGCCGTGGCAGCAGCTCTTCCCACATCATGTCGGGCAATTGCGCCCGTGCCATCGCGGCGGCGGCAATGGAGGGGCGATCATGGGCAAAAAACTCGACCAGGCTAGCCGACCGCAGCCGACCGCCCAGTTCGACGACGGTGGCAATACGCTGCGTTTCCGACAGCTTGGTGCGCAATCCTGCCAGCCGGTCGAGTAATGCGGCCCGCTGGTCCGCCGCCATCGGCGCGCGATCGGCGCGGTCATGCTGCGCCAGCAAATCGACGCACTGACGCCACAACGTCACCGCGCCCAGCCCGGCACGGTCCTCGGCGGCCAGCACTGTCTGCATCAGATCGTTGAAACGCACCAATAATCCCCATATGGCCGTGGCGCAGGCAGGTGCCCGGTGCGCTCAGCGGCTGTCACGCACCTACCGATAAGCCCTCGCCCCGCAAAGGAAAAGGGGCTGGTTACGCGAACGAAAGCGATCGTCGCATAGTGGGACAATTGCATTGCCCTGAAACATTATTATGATGGGACAGGAAAACAGGACAGGAAATAAGCACAATAATGGCCGGCCCGAATATCGACGACATTGATCTGCAAATTCTGGGTGAATTGCAGCAGGATGGCAGGATGACCAACGTGGAACTGGCACGCAAGGTCGGCCTGACCGCGCCGCCATGCCTGCGCCGCGTCCGATCGCTGGAGGAAGCGGGTGCCATCACCTCCTACCATGCCGTGGTCGATCCGGGGATGCTGGGCTACACCATCACGGTGTTTGCTATGGTGAGCCTGAAAAGCCAGGCGGAAGCGGACCTCAAAGCCTTTCAGGATCATGTCGCGGAACTGCCAGAGGTTCGCGAATGTCATATGTTGAACGGTGAGATAGATTTCATTCTGAAGGTCGTGGCGAAGGACCTTCAGAGCTTTCAGCAATTTCTGACGTCCAAACTGACGCCAGCGCCCAATGTGGTGAGCGTCAAGACATCGCTCACCATCCGCACGTCCAAAAATCTGCCGGGCGTGCCTTTGCCGGTGTGAATTGTCAGGCGCGGTGCCGGATCATTAGCTGATCCGGCCCGCGATCACGCGGCCTTGCGGCTTTGTTGATCGACCCACACCGACCAGAAACCCGCCACGCTGGCCCAGTTGCCGCTGGCCTGGCTCAAAGCCGCCTGCGCGCCGGGCAGGTCGCCCGATCGCGCCAGTGCCACGCCCAGCCGCGCATTCACCCGGCCTGCATCGACACCGCCCTTGGCCAGTGCCAGGCGATATTGCTCGACCGCCTGGGGAAATTGCCCCAACGAAAAATAGCTGTCGGCCACGGCCTGCGCATCCTTGCCGGATGAAGCGCCCGCCGCCTTCTTCGCCTGCGCGGGCAAGGCCGCGATCTCCTTGGTCGCCTTGGGCGTGACCGCTTTCAGCAGCGACGTGGTCGCAGGCTGGGTCGCGGTCAGCTTACCGGCCTTGCGGCCAGCCTCGATGATGGATTTGGCCTCGGCAAAATAGCCAGATTTCTCCGCCAGTTGGGCATAGGCCTGATAGTCCCGCTCGCTTGCCATCGCGCCATTGGCGGCTTGCAGGCGATACAGGTCTAGCTGGAGCTGCGAATCTATGCCTGCGGCCGACAGATAATTGGTGATCGCCGAACGCCAATCTTCGCGCGCGCCTGCCTGGGTCAGCCGTTCGCGATAGAGCTGGCCAACTTCCGTCCAGTCACCGGCCTGATAGGCCATGGAAATGGCACGGTCGGACCAGGCGAGCGGCATGGGCTGACCGGAGGCGCGCTGACGGGCCAGCGCCTGCTGTACGAACGGGCGCGCTTCCTTGGGCTTGTTGCGGCGCAGGGCAATGTCGGCGCGCAGGAATGTCGCGTCAATGCCGTCATAGCCAAGGGTCCTGGCATAATCGAGCTGCGCCACCGCATCGTCATAATTGCCCACGGCGTAGGACAGATAGCCCGCAACATAGCGCAGCCGTGGCGCATCCTTCTTGGGCAAGGCGCTGGTCTTGAACAGGTCGGTCAGGGCGATCCGCTGCGCCTGCACGTCGCGGCGCTGCGCCGCCAGTTCGAACCGAAGCCCTGCCGCGACATAATTTTCAAAGTCCGACATGGGTGCCAACGCCGCGATACGCGCGTTGGCGGTGGTCACATCACGCGCTTGCAGCGCGGCCTGTGCCGCCGTCACATTGGCGCGAAACGCATCGGACATGGCGATAACGGGACCGGCCGCGACCTTCTTCTTGGCCAGTGCTGGCGTCGCCATCAGCAACGCCCCCGCCAAGGCAATCGGCAGGCCCGCAAAGGTTAATGTATGAAATCGCATGGCCCCAAAAGCCTCCCCGGTACGCACTTTATCAATATATTATAAGGCGCGCCGTCGCCGGTCGGGCGACGGCGCGCAAAATGTCAGGCGCCCTTGGTACCCAGATAAGCAAGCCACAGGCCGGCAATCTGCTTGCGCGCGCCGCCCTGCACCGCTTCAAACGCCGCCTTGGCTGCAACATTGTCGCCGCTCATCAGCTTGGCGATGCCCATGCGGGTGTTGATCTCATCCGCGTCAACGCCACCCTTCTGTTTGGCCAGATCGAACATAGCGGCCGCCTTGGCATAGTCGCCATAGCCCAGATAGGCGTCGGCGGTTGCTGCTGCGATCTTGCCATTGGCGGCCTTCTTCGCATCCGCTTCAGCCGCGCCTAGCGATCCCTTGTCGCCTGCAATACGCGCCGTCGCGGTCTGATAGAGATCACCACCCTGGCTTGCATTCAGCACGCCCTTCGAGCGGCCCAGGTCGATCGAGGATTTGACCTCGCCATAAATGCCGGTCTTGGACGCCATTTCCGCATATTCGACAAAGTCTCCCGCAACAACCAGACCACCCGACGCCGACAGGAGGCGCAGCACGTCAAGATTCTCGCGATTCGTAATAGTCGGATTGGCACGCTGGAACAGCCGCACCAGCGTCCGCAAATTCGCGCCGCTGGGTTCTGCCTGATAGGCCATCTTCGCCCATTCGGTCACTTCGGGCAGCTTGGCCGCTTCGGAGCGGCCAACGCCGATCTGATACCATTGGGGCGGAACCTGCTGTCCTGCGGCCTTCATCGCATCAACCGCAGCCTTGAGCGCGGCAAGACCCTGGACATTGAATCCGCGCGCGGGTTCGACCGAAGCATTGCCCGTGCCGGCCTTGCCGAAATAGGCCTGGGCGATGGTTGGATTGACCGCTTCGGCTTTATAACCGGCCGCCAGCGCTGCCTGACCGCGCTTGAGCGCCAGATCATAATTTTTTGCGCCCATCGCCTGATCGGCAGCGACCGCGTTGAACTGGCCCGCCTGGTCGGGCGGGGTGAGGCCGCTATCGAGCATCTGGTTCAGCGCCTCGCTCTGAAGCGCAGCGTCCTTGCTCGATATCGAAGTGTTCAGCTTGATCGCGCCGATCTGATATTTGTCGTCGTTCGACGTCGCCTTGCTGTCGGCTTCGGCCAGTGCGGCCTTGGCTGCGGCCCAATCCTGCGCTTCGGCAGCTTTCTGTGCGACCTGAAGCGACTTGATGACTTCGGGCGAAACATTCAGCTTCGGCCCGGCCTTCTTTTCTTCCTTCTTCGCGGCAAAGGCGGGGGCGGTGATCGCGCCGCCGCTTACTGCCAGAGCCAGCACGAGCGCCACCGGGGTAACAAAACGCATGATCCTCATCTCCTTTTTGCGCCGGGCCGGGGAAGCCATGGGCGACTGTAAAGCTGTTGTGCGCCGATTAGGGGGCGGCGCGTGAATGGCCATTGAACAAGCCTATATCGGCGGATTTTGCAACTGTCATGCACACGCTTCGTTCCGTGTGCGGCGCTCATCACCCCCTGCCCTATTTGTCTGCACGTGCGGGCGCGCGCGTGAGCGCGCGAGGGGTGACAGATTTGTTTCGCTCGGCTAGTGCGAACGCAGAAACACATTCCATCCAAAAAAGAGAATCGCCTTGAACGACGAGACCAGCCTCGCCGACCCTTCGGACATCAGCCCCGTCAGCATCGTAGACGAGATGAAGGCGAGCTATCTCGACTATGCCATGTCGGTGATCGTGTCCCGCGCCCTGCCGGACGTGCGCGACGGGTTGAAGCCGGTGCATCGCCGTATTCTTTTTTCCGCCCAGGAATCGGGCTTCGTCTATAACCGCCCCTATCGCAAATCTGCGCGTCTGGTCGGTGAAGTCATGGGTAAATATCACCCCCATGGCGACAGCTCGATCTACGACGCATTGGCGCGCATGACGCAGGACTGGTCAATGCGCGTGCCGCTGATCGACGGTCAGGGCAATTTCGGTTCGATGGACCCCGATCCGCCAGCCGCCATGCGCTACACCGAAGCGCGCCTGGCCAAGGTCGCCAATGCGCTGCTGGAGGATCTCGACAAGGACACCGTCGATTTCACGCCCAATTATGACGCTTCGGAAAGCGAGCCGCAGGTGCTGCCCGCGCGCTTCCCCAATCTGCTGGTCAATGGCGCAGGCGGCATCGCGGTCGGCATGGCGACCAACATCCCGCCGCACAATCTGGGCGAAGTCATCCGCGCTTGCCTGGCCTATATCGACAATACCGGCATCACCATCGACGAACTGATCCAGATCGTCCCCGGTCCCGATTTCCCGACCGCGCCGCTGATCCTGGGCCAGTCGGGCGCCCGCAGCGCCTATCATACGGGCCGCGGATCGATCATGATGCGGTCGCGCCATGTCATCGAGAGCGGGCGCGGCGACCGCGAATCCATCGTGCTGACCGCCATCCCCTATCAGGTCGGCAAGAACGGCCTGGTTGAAAAGATCGCCGAAGCCGCCAAGGAAAAGCGGATCGAGGGGATCAGCGACATTCGCGACGAATCCAGCCGCGAAGGCGTGCGGATCGTCATGGATTTGAAGCGCGACGCGACCCCGGAAGTCGTGCTGAACCAATTGTGGCGCAACACGCCCGCGCAATCAAGCTTCCCGGCCAACATGCTGGCCATTCGCGGCGGTCGCCCGGAACTCTTGAACCTGCGCGACATCATCGAAGCCTTCGTCAAGTTCCGCGAAGAGGTGATCACCCGCCGCACCAAGTTCGAGCTGAGCAAGGCGCGCGACCGGGCGCATATCTTGCTGGGTCTGGTCGTTGCGGTCAGCAATCTTGATGAGATGGTCCGCATCATCCGCGGATCGTCCAGCCCCGCCGAAGCGCGCGAAAAGCTGCTGATGCGCGAATGGCCGATCGGCGAGATCGCGCCCTATATCCGGCTGGTCGAAGCGATCGACATTGAAGTGTCGGGCGATTTCTACAAGCTGTCCGACCTTCAGGTCCGCGCCATCCTCGACCTGCGCCTGCATCGCCTGACGGCGCTGGGCCGCGACGAAATCGGCAAGGAACTGGCCGAACTGGCCGACGCGATCGCTGAATATCTCGCCATCCTGGGTGACCGGGTAAAACTCTATGCCGTGATGCGCGAAGAGTTTGAGGCGATCGAGCGGGAATTTGCCACGCCTCGTCTGTCCGAAATCACCGCCGCCGCCGACGGGATCGAGGATGAGGATCTGATCGAGCGCGAGGATATGGTCGTCACCGTCACGGTGCAGGGTTATATCAAGCGCACCCCGCTGGAGAGCTTCCGCGCGCAGGCGCGCGGCGGCAAGGGCCGGTCGGGGATGGCGACCAAGGATGAGGATGCGATCACGGAATTGTTCGTGACATCGACCCATACGCCGGTGCTGTTCTTCTCGACCGCGGGCAAAGTCTATCGCCTGAAAGTATGGCGCCTGCCCGAAGGCGGCCCGGCGACGCGCGGGCGACCGATGGTCAACCTGCTGCCGCTTGCGGCCGGCGAAACCATCCGTACCGTGCTGCCGCTGCCCGAAGATGAGGATAGCTGGAAGGACCTGCACGTCATGTTCGCGACCGCGAACGGCACCGTGCGGCGCAACAGCATGGATGCCTTCGCCAATGTGCCGTCCAACGGCAAGCTGGCGATGCGCTTTGACGAGGGCAGCGAGGACCGGCTGATCGGTGTCGCGCTGCTGACCGAGGAAGATGACGTGCTGCTTGCCACCCGGCAGGGCAAGGCCATCCGCTTTGCCGCGACCGATGTGCGCGAGTTCCAGAGCCGTACTTCGACCGGTGTGCGGGGCATGACGCTCAAGAGCGACGATGAGGTTATCTCGCTGTCCATCCTGCATCGTTCGGGGGCCAATCAGGAGCAGCGCGAAGAATATTTGCGCTTCGCCCCATGGAAGCCGGAAAAGGAAGGCGAAATGGCCGATCAGGCAATGTTCGCCCATATGCGCGAGCATGAGCAGTTCATTCTGACGGTCTGCGCCAATGGTTATGGCAAGCTGTCGTCGGCCTATGATTATCGCCGCACCGGACGCGGTGGTCAGGGGATCACCAACATCGACAATATCGGTCGCAATGGCCCTGTCGTCGGCAGCTTCGCCGCGACCCATGGCGACCAGTTGATGCTGGTGACCGATCAGGCCAAGCTGATCCGCATGGGCCTCGACAGCCTGCGCGTCATCGGCCGCAATTCGGCGGGCGTCCGCCTGTTCGACGTGGCCAAGGACGAGCATGTCGTCAGCGCCGCGCGGATCGAGGAAAGCGACGAGGGCGAGACCGAAGCGGCCGTCGAGGCATGAGCGACCTGTTCGCCTACAAGATATTGACGGCGGACCAATATGCGCAATTGAAGGCCGACGGCGTGTTTGCGGGCGCGCCGGTCGATCTGGCCGATGGCTATATCCATATGTCGACCCGTGACCAGGCAGCGGAGACGGCGGCGAAGCATTTTGCCGGGCAGGACCGGCTGGTGATGCTGATGGTCGATCTGGCGCCGTTCGGTGATGCGATCAGATGGGAAGAGTCGCGCGGCGGTGCCTTGTTCCCGCATCTCTATGGCGACCTGCCGTTGAGTGCGGTTGCGGGCAAGGTGGTGCTGCGGATCGGCGACGATGGCCTGCATCAATTCCCGGCGGGGTTTTGATCCACCCGTTTCATCCGCACGACCAGTCCGCGCCTGACCCAATAATCCCATCCGCCCCAACGGATGCGCGATGATGTGGCGGCGGCGAGTTGTACAATCAGATGCGCCCAGCTGACCGCGAAGGGTGCGATGCAATCCCACCAGAGCGACCGTCGCGCGCGCCGAGCCTGGTCCGGTTCCAGTACGCTGGCCAGGATCGCCCGCCGTGCCAGCGCCCGGCCCCATGCCGCGCCATAGCCGATCGCAATCATCGCCCAGCCACCCCAGACCAGCGCCCAGACCCATGCCGCCGCCTGCACCGCGACCACCACAGTCGCCAGCGCCCACATGCCGGGGCTGTTGGTGATGATATGTCGATATTGACGGACGCCGAAGCCCAGCACCTGCGCTGCGCTCCCCTCCAACGGGCTGGCGACGAGCAGGTCGCGCACGGGCCGCAATCGCAATTTGGCGCGCCAGCCTGCCAGGCCGATCGCCATGTCGTCCGACAACCGCCCGGCCATCGCCCGATCAAGGTCCAGCCGGTCGGCCACCTCCCGCGTCAACGCCATCGCGCCGCCCCACGGCATGGTCGCGCTGGCGAAGCGCGGCAGGGTCGCCAGCTGCATCTCGACCGCCCCGACCAGCGCCAGCACTGGTCCGCGTTCGGGTAGCAGCATTCGGTAGCCGGTGACGATGTCCGCCTTGCCCCGGACCAGCGGGAATAGCAGTCGGCCAACCAGGCGCGTGGGCGGTTCGATGTCGGCGTCAATGAACAGGACATAGCGATCGTCCGGTCGCAACACCCGCAGCGCCGCGCGCAGTTTGTGGACTTTCTGGCCTTCGTCGCTGGCGTCCCCGGCATGAACGACCTGCACCCAGTTGCCTTCGCGCGCCGCCAGCGCATCGGCGGCGGCGCACGCGCCCGATGTCGCGATCAACAGGCGAAAGCGCGCGGTCTGGGCTTTCAGCCGGGCGATCAACTGCGGCCCGCCATCCCAATCGTCGCGCACCGACAATAGCATGACGACACCGTCGGGCGTCTCGATCTTGCGATCGACCGGCAGGTGACGCCAGTAATTGACGACGCCCAGCAGGCTTAGCCCCTGAAGCAATATCCATAGCCACAGCATGTTACGCCAGCGCCTCTTTACCGTCCCGGCTGCTTCTGTATGACGCTATCCCCATGCTCTCCAACCCCTTTCTGTTCGCCCTGCTGCGGCTTTTGCCCGCAAGCATCGCCTCCTGGCTGGGCGGCTGGCTGTCGGTCACGCTCGCCCGCCCGCGCATGAAGCTGCGCGACGCCCGCGCGCGTGCCAATCTGGCGATCCTGCGCCCTGACCTGCCGGAAGCGGAGCGGGAGGCGATGCTGACCCGGCGCTGGTTCAATATCGGGCGGACGCTGGGCGAACTGGCCAATATCGACCGGCTGGTGAACGAGCGGCATGTGAACGTCATCGACCGGGCGGGGTATCAGGCCGTGCTGGACGGGCCGGGACCGATGATCAGCCTGACCGTCCATACCGGCAACTGGGATTTGCTGGCCGCTCATATCAAGGCATCGACCGACCGACCGGGACTGGGCATCTACGATCCGCCAGATAATCCGGGGCAGGCCGCGCTGCTCAAGAAGGCGCGGCAAAGCTATATGGGCGAAGCGATCAGCGGCGAGGGCGCGGCACGCGGCGTGTTCAAGCATCTGACCCAGAAGGACCGGGCGACGCTCTATATATTGGTGGATGAGCGGCGGGAGTTTCAGGTCTGGTTTCCAACTTTTGGCCGTGCCCTGATGCCGTCGGGCAATCTGTCGGTCGCGCTGCGGCTGGCGCGCAAGGTTGGCGCTCAATTCCTGCCCTTCTATCTCGCCCGCACCGATGGCCCGCATTTCGACCTGCACTGGCATCCCCCGCTCGATCCGCGCGTCACGAGCGATGCCGACATTGTGGCGACACTCGACCAGTTTTTAGGCCAAGCCTGCATCGATCATGCCGATCAGTGGCTGGCGCTGCATGATATGGACCTGACCCGGCCGGGGCATTTGCCTCCAACTCTGCCCGCCAATGCCCCTCCGGTCATGTGACTTCGCGCTGCATCGCGGCTACAGCCCCTGCCATGTCCCGACTCGCGATCAAGATTTGCGGCCTTTCGACTGCCGACACGGTGGGCGCTGCCGTGCGCGCGGGGGCCAGCCATATCGGCTTTGTCCATTTTCCCAAAAGCCCGCGCCATGTCGATGCGGATCAGATCAAGGCGCTGGCCGCCATCGCCCCCGCCCATGTCGAGCGGGTCGGCGTGGTGGTCGATCCGACTGACGAGATGCTGGACGAACTTGTCGCGACCGGCGCGCTGACCGCGCTGCAACTCCACGGCAAGGAAAGCGTGCAACGGGCCGCCGCGATCCGCCATCGTTTCGGCCTGTCGGTGTGGAAGGCGATTTCGGTCAAGACCCGCGCGGACATCGACGCCGCCAGCGCCTATGCCGGTGCTGTGGACCGGCTGCTGTTCGACGCCAAGACCCCCGATAGCGCAGCATTGCCCGGCGGCATGGGGCTGCGGTTCGACTGGACGTTGCTGCGCGGGGTGGCGGTGCCCGGACCATGGGGGCTGTCGGGCGGCCTGTCGATGGACAATGTCGCCGAGGCGGTCCGCATCACCGGCGCGCCGCTGATCGACGTTTCGTCGGGCGTGGAAAGCGCGCCGGGCATCAAGGATATGGACAAGATCATCACCTTCTGCAAAGCGGTTTCGCAATGTTGACGCCGCCCGCCCCTGTTGCGCGCATCGAGACACGATGGCGCTGATCGCTTCCCCCATCCGAAGCGAACGCCCATTTAGACCCAAGAGACCGAAACGATCATGACCGACACGATTAGCTTGCCCAACAGCCTGCGCAGCCAACCCGACGCCAGTGGCCATTTCGGCCAGTTTGGTGGCCGCTACGTCGCCGAAACATTGATGCCGCTGATCCTGGAGCTGGAAAAAGTCTATCGCGCGGCGAAGGACGATCCGGCGTTTGAGGAAGAATATGACTATCTGCTCAAGCAATATGTCGGTCGCCCCAACCCGCTATATTATGCGTCACGGCTGACCGAGGCGCTGCGCGAAGGCGCGCCAGCGGGCAAGGGCGCTAAGATTTACCTCAAGCGCGAGGAGTTGAACCATACCGGCGCGCACAAGATCAATAATTGCATCGGGCAAGCGCTGCTGGCCCGCCGCATGGGCAAGAAGAAGGTGATCGCGGAAACGGGCGCGGGCCAGCATGGCGTCGCGACCGCGACGGTCGCCGCTTTGTTCGGCATGGAATGCAAGATTTTCATGGGTGCCAAGGATGTCGAGCGGCAGAAGCCCAATGTGTTCCGCATGAAGCTGCTGGGCGCAGAGGTCATTCCGGTGACGTCCGGTTCGGCGACGCTGAAAGATTCGATGAACGACGCGCTGCGTCACTGGGTGTCGAACGTGCATGACACATTCTACATCATCGGCACGGCGGCTGGCCCGCACCCCTACCCCGAACTGGTCCGCGATTTCCAGTCGATCATCGGCAAGGAAATCAAGACGCAGATGATGGAGGCGGAAGGTCGCCTGCCCGACATGCTGATCGCCCCGGTCGGCGGTGGCTCTAACGCTATCGGCATGTTCCACCCGTTTCTGGACGACACGGACGTTGCCATGATCGGCGTGGAAGCAGCGGGCGAAGGGCTGACCGGCAAGCACGCTGCGTCGCTGGCAGGCGGCGCGTCGGGCATTTTGCACGGCAACCGCACCTATCTGCTTCAGGATGAGGATGGCCAGATTACCGAGGCGCACAGCATTTCGGCGGGGCTGGATTATCCGGGCATCGGGCCTGAGCATAGCTGGTTGCACGAAATCGGCCGGGTGCAATATATGCCGATCGCCGACGATGAAGCGCTGGCCAGTTTCCAGAAGCTGTCGGCGCTGGAGGGGATTATTCCTGCGCTGGAATCGGCCCACGCCATCGCCGCTGCCGAGCAGGTTGCGCCGACGATGGATGCGGACAAGATCATCGTCGTCAACCTGTCTGGCCGGGGGGACAAGGACATCTTTACCGTGGCGGACGCACTGGGAGCGGAGATGTGAATAACCGCCGCTCTTCCAAAGCCCTCTCCCCTTTAGGGGGGAGGGTTGGGAGGGGGGAATATGCGTGACCCTGCCCTGACAGCGCACGCCCGCACCATGCGCAAAGCGCCCACTGAACCGGAACAGCGACTGTGGCTCGCGCTACGGGCTGAACGATTGGGCGGATTGAAATTTCGACGGCAGAAAGTGATTGGTCCCTTCATCGTCGATTTCGCGGTGAGAAATCCGATGCTGGTGATCGAAATTGATGGAGACAGTCATGCGCATCAGGAAATTTACGATGAAAGGCGCAGTGCCTTTCTCCGCGAATGCGGCTATCGGGTGCTGCGATTTACGAACCAAGATGTGATGACCAACATGGAATCTGTCCTTATGCTCATTTTGGAGACGGCAGGCCTTGCCCCTCTCCCAACCCTCTCCCCTAAAGGGGAGAGGGCATGACTGACCGGATGGCCACCCGCTTCGCCGCCTGCAAGGCGCAGAGCCGCGCGGCGCTGATTACCTTCGTGACCGCCGGTGATCCGACCGTTGCGGCAACCCCAGCCATTCTCGACGCGCTGGTCAAAGGTGGCGCGGATATTATCGAGCTGGGGATGCCCTTTACCGATCCGATGGCCGATGGTCCCGCGATCGAACTGGCCAATCTGCGCAGTTTGGGGTCCGGCACGAAAACGGCGCATATCTTTGCGATTGCCGCCGATTTCCGCGCCCGCCATCCCGACACGCCGCTGGTGCTGATGGGCTATGCCAATCCCATGCTGGTGCGCGGATCCGACTGGTTTGCCGACCAGTGCAAAGCGTCGGGCGTCGATGGCGTCATCTGCGTCGATGTGCCGCCGGAGGAAGATGCCGAGCTTGGCCCAGCGCTGCGCAACGCGGGGATTCATCTGGTGCGGCTGGCGACGCCTACGACCGACGCAAAGCGACTGCCCGCCGTGCTCGATGGGGCCAGCGGCTTCCTCTATCATGTCTCTGTCGCGGGGATCACCGGAAAGCAGCAGGCAGCGCAGGCCAATATCGAGCTGGCCGTCCAGAAGCTCAAAGCCGCTACCGATCTGCCCATCGCGGTCGGTTTTGGCGTTCGCACGCCCGAACAGGCCGCCGCGATCGGGCGCATTGCCGATGGCGTCGTCGTCGGTTCCGCGATCGTCGATCTGGTCGGGTCGCATGGCGATGCCGCCGCCCCCTTCGTTCAGCAATTCGTCGCCGCCCTGAGCGGTGCGCTCACCGTCCATTCACGGGAAACCGCCGCATGAGCTGGATCAACCGCGTCCGCAAAGCCATCCCCTTCATCGCCAAGAAGGAACAGAGTGCCGAGACGCTCTGGCACAAATGCCCTTCCTGTTCGGAGATGATCTTCATCAAGGAATGGGAAGAAAATCTGTCCGTCTGCCCGCGTTGCGACCATCATGGCCGCATCGGGCCTTCGGAACGGTTCGAGCATATATTGGACGCCGGTTTCATCCTGCTGCCGACCCCGCATGTGCAGGAAGATCCGCTGAAATTCCGCGACAGCAAGCGCTATCCCGACCGGATCAAGGCGGCGCGGCTGGCGACCGGCGATCATGACGCGCTGATCAACGCGCGCGGCGCGATCGACGATGTGCCGCTGGTGATGGGCGTGCAGAATTTCGCCTTCATGGGCGGGTCCATGGGCATGGGCGTGGGCGCAGCCTTCATCCAGGGCGTCAATGACGCGATCGCCCATAAATGCCCCTATGTGATCTTCACCGCTGCAGGCGGCGCGCGGATGCAGGAGGGTATCCTATCGCTGATGCAGATGCCGCGCGCGACGGTGGCGATCCAGAAGCTGCATGCGGCGGGCCTGCCCTATATCGTCGTGCTGACCGATCCGACCACCGGCGGCGTGACGGCCAGCTATGCGATGCTGGGCGACATCCAGATTTCCGAGCCCAATGCGCTGATCGGTTTTGCCGGGCAGCGGGTGATCGAAAGCACGATCCGCGAAAAGCTGCCCGAAGGGTTCCAGCGCGCCGAATATCTGCTGGACCATGGCATGATCGACATGGTGGTGCATCGCGGCGAATTGCGCGACACGCTGGCGCGGGTGATCGACTATCTGACGCCGCGGGCTGCCGCCTGACATCACGCATTTAGGGGGACGGGGCGCATGGCCGATCACGCGGTATCGGATCATCCTGCGGTGCAGGCGCAACTCGACCGGCTCTGGTCGCTGTCCCCCGGCGCCGACATATTAGGGCTGGAGCGGATCACCACGCTGCTGGAGCGGCTGGGCAACCCGCATCGCGCGCTGCCGCCGGTCTTTCATGTTGCGGGGACCAATGGCAAGGGATCGACCTGCGCCTTCCTGCGCGCGGCGATGGAAGCCGACGGCAAGAGCGTCCACGTCTTTACCTCGCCGCATCTGGTCCGCTTTAACGAGCGTATCCGGGTCGCCGGCCAGTTGATCAGCGACGATGCGCTGGCGCGCTATCTGGAGCGGGTGCTGGACATTGCCGAGGGCGTTGACGCCAGCTTCTTCGAGGTCACGACCGCCGCTGCTTTCCTGGCCTTTGCCGAGCATCCCGCTGACGCCTGCATCATAGAGGTTGGCCTTGGCGGGCGGCTGGATGCCACCAATGTCATCGCCAATCCGGTGGTGTGCGGCATCGCGCAGTTGGGGATCGACCATCAGGCGTTTTTGGGCGACACGCTGGCCGCGATCGCGGCGGAGAAGGCGGGCATCGCCAAGCCGGGCGCGCCGCTGGTCACCCAACGTTACGCCGAATCGCTGTTCCCGGTGATGATGGACGCGGTCGCCAACGCGCGGACCAGCTGGATCGGCCAGGGCGATGGCTGGGATGCCGCCGCCTATCGCGACCGGCTCCATTATCGCGACGAACAGGGGCGGCTCGACACACCGCTGCCCCGGCTGGCGGGCGCGCATCAGATACAGAATGCGGCGCTGGCCTTTGCGATGTTGCGGCATCAGAACGCGGTGCCGCTGTCCGAAGCCGCGCTCAAGGCCGCGCCGCTGTGGGCGCATTGGCCCGCGCGGCTCCAGCGGCTCGACCATGGGCCCCTGCTCGCGCCCCTGCCCGATGCGACCACCGCCTGGCTCGACGGCGGGCATAATGCCGGTGCGGGTGAGGCGATCAGCGCTTTCTTCACTAGCGACCGGCTGGAGGGGCAGAAGCTTCAGCTGGTGATCGGGATGCTCGCCAACAAGGATGTCGATGCGTTCCTCTCTCCTTTCGCCGGGCGGATCGCGCATATCCACGCCCTGCCGGTGCCGGGGCATGAGCATCATGGGGCCGATCGATTCGCGGCGATCGCGACGCGCTGGGGCATCGGATGCACTGCGCACGGCGAACCGACCGCCGCGATCCGCGCCATAGCGGCACTGGGTGAACCGGCCCCCAAGCTGTTGATCGGCGGTTCGCTTTATCTGGCAGGCGAAATTTTGCGGCTGAACGATCAACTGCCTGACTGATTCTACTTGCGATTGACTCGCAATAGCCTAACCTGCGGGAACCAGACCACCGCAGAAGGCACACTATCATGGCACATGGAGAGACTTCCTCCCTCGACGATCTGCCCCGGCCGATGCCATCGGGCTATGGCAACCGGCTGTTCCTGTTCGTGATGCGGCGGATGGCGAGTGCGGGCGTCAATGATGCCCACGCCGCCAATGCGATGCTGGGCGCGTTCGGGCGCAGCTATCGCAGGCCGCTGGTGCTGATGCGGGCGATGATGCTGGAACTGGCGCGGGCGTCGAGCCGAAAGATATTGGTCGCGCCCTGCTGCTGCGCGCGGATGACGGCGGACGAAGCACTGATGATGCAAGCCACCGGCGACGCGCTGCGCGATCCCAATAGCGCCTATGAGCATGTGAGCCGGTTGCTGGGCAATGATCATGCGCTGGGCGCGCTGACCTGTTTGCAGGCGGTGGCGCAGGCCCATGCCGATCTGGGCCGACCGCTGGAGCTTTATGGCGAGGGGTGATTGCCCGGATCGGTGGCCGCGCTGCCGACGCTGGCGTCGATCAGGCCGGCGCGCATCATCAGCCAAAACAGGATGATGCCCGGCACCGCCGCCGCCGTGGTGAGCAGGTAGAAATCGACATAGCCGAATTGTTCGATCAGCCCGCCTGCGGTCGTGCCGGTCAGGAAGCGTCCGACGATGCTGGCGGCGGCGGAAATCAGCGCATATTGGGTGGCGGTGAAGCGTAGGTCGCACAGGGCAGAGAAATAGGCGACGACAGTGACGCCGCCGATGCCGCTGGCGAAATTTTCAAAGCCGATCGCGCCGGCCATGCCCCAGTTGCTCTTGCCCAGCGCCGCCAATGCCGCAAAGGCGAAGTTAGATACGCCCATCAGGATCAGGCTGAGCAGCACCGATCGCTTCATGCCAATCCGGGCGTAGAGAATACCGCCAACAAAAATGCCGATCAGATAGGCCCAGAAACCGATGCCGATGTCATAAATGGCGATCTCGTCATTGCTATAGCCCATGTCATCGAACAGCAGGCGGAAGGTGAGGTTCGCCAGCGTGTCGCCGATCTTGTGCAGCAGGATGAAGAGCAGCACGAGCAGAGCGCCCTTGCGCTGGAAAAATTCCACCAAAGGCCCCGCGATCGACTGCCAGACTTCGCTCATGCCGCGTCGTGCCAGCGGATCGCGATGACGTTCAGGTTCGCCCAGAAGCAGGCCGGTCAACATGGCTGGCAAGGCGAAGATGGCGCAGGCAAGATAGGCGCCTTCCCAGCCGATCCGCGCCGCCAGCACCAGCGCCAGCGCGCCCGCCGCGACCGATCCGATGCGCCAGCCATATTGGGACATGCCCGACCCGACGCCCAATTGTTCGGGCTTGAGCAATTCGATGCGATAGGCGTCGATCACGATGTCGAAGGTCGCGCCCGCAACGCCCACCAATATGGCAGCATAGGCGGTCTGGATCAGGCTACTCGTCGGATCGACCAGCGCCAGATTGGCGACCGCCGCCATCACCAGCACGCCTGCCAGGATCAGCCAGGAGACACGTTGGCCCAGTCCACCGATCACGGGCAAGCGGACGCCATCGACCACCCAGGCCCAGAGCCATTTGAGATTATAGACCAGGAATGCGAGGGTGAAGGCGGTGACCGCCTTTTTGTCGATGCCGTCCTGCGCGAGGCGGGTGGTCAGGGTTGCGCCGATCATCGCGAAGGGGAAGCCCGACGACACGCCCAGGAAAAACGCTGCCAGCGGGGCTTTCTGGGCATAGGGCTTTACCGCATTAAGCCAGCTGTTCGTGCCGGTTGTGGCGTCGGTCATGATGGTGCGCGTCCCCCGAAGGCGTCTGTTGCGCGCCACCATATGGCCTGACGCGGTGCTGGCAAGCCTTGTGGGATCAATCGGGCGTGTCGAACAGGGTGAGGCCAACGGGCAGTCGCGGGCGGCGGGCGCCGCGCAGAAGGGCGTCGATCACGCCAATCGCCGCGACCAGATCACGCGGGGCATAGGGTTTGGCGAGGCAGCCCAATGCCAGCGCGCGGGCGTCGAGCGGGCAAGCGCCGGTGACGAAGAGGACCGGCAGGTCTTTGGTCGCGGCATGGCGGGCGACGTCGATGCCGCTGCGGTCGCCCTTCAGGCTGACGTCGGCGATCACCAGATCGACCCCGCCGCCGTCGATGACAGCGATAGCGTGGCTGTAATCGTCCACGGTCGCGGCGATGCGGTATCCGGCCTGTTCGAGCGCATGTTCATTGTCGAAGGCGACGAGGGGTTCATCCTCCACCACCAGCACGGTGCGGATCGCCTTGCGCCGTCCTGCCGCCGCGCTTTCGCCCTTCACCAACCCGAAAAACATTTGCCGATCCGCCCTGTTTCCGCCATGCCCAGCGATCAAACGCCGCGCCCCCGCGCCGGGTTGCCGAGCGAAGGACAAGACGCCCTCGCCCAAGCGCCGGGACGGCACCGTTCAGCCTGTTGCTGGCTTCCCTGTCATATGGGAAGGGCCAGTGCCCACGAAAAGGAATCCGCCCTTGGAACCGCCGAAAAAATCTGGACCGCCCCGCAGGGCTGGCCCCGGCGGCCCCAAACGCCCCACTGGCCCCGGTGCGGGCGGGCCGGGTCGGACATCGGATGGCAAGCCGCGCTTTGGCAAGCCGGGTGAGGGCAAAGCCGATCCCGCCGCCAGCGCCAAGCCATGGGGCCGCAAGCCCGGTTTCAAGAAGCCGGGTGCCGGGGCCAAGACGCCCGCCAACCCGCATCCCGCCCGCGCCGCCGCGACCAGCGATGGCAAGGGCGAGCCGCAGCGCATCGCCAAGCTGCTGGCGCGGGCCGGTGTCGCTTCGCGGCGCGAGGTCGAGCGGATGATCGAGGAAGGGCGCGTGACGCTGAATGGCGTGGCGGTCGAGACGCCCGCGACCTTGCTGGCGTCGCTTTATGGCGTGGCGGTGGATGGCGTGGCGATTGCCGCGCCGCCGCCTGCCCGGCTGTTCCTGTTCCACAAGCCAAGCGGGTTCCTGACGACCGAGCGCGACCCCGCCGGGCGGCCGACCATCTATGACAAGCTGCCCGCCGACCTGCCGCGTGTCATGCCGATCGGGCGACTGGACATGACGACCGAAGGGCTGTTGCTGCTGACCACCGATGGCGGGTTCAAGCGGCAGATGGAGTTGCCCTCATCCGGGGTGCCGCGCACTTACCGGGCGCGCGCCTTTGGCGAAGTCAGCCAGCAGCAGCTGGAGGATCTGTTCGACGGGATCGAGATTGAGGGCGTCCGCTATGGCCCGATCGAGGCCAATCTGGAGCGGCGCACAGGGCGCAACCAGTGGATCGAAATGACCCTGACCGAAGGCAAGAACCGCGAAGTGCGGCGGGTGCTGGAGCATCTGGGGTTGCAGGTCAACCGGCTGATCCGCACCAGCTATGGCCCGTTCCTGCTGGGCGATTTGCCGCCCGGCGCGGTCGAGGAAATCCGCCAGCATGACTTGGTCCAGTTCAAGGCCAGCCTGAAGGACAGCAAATGAGGATCATATCCGGGCAATGGCGTGGTCGTCCGCTGACCGCGCCCAAGGGCGACGCAACCCGGCCCACCGCCGACCGGACCCGCGAGACGCTGTTTTCGATGCTGGTCAGCCGGATCGGATCATTCGAGGGGCTGGCCGTGGGCGACTTCTTTGCCGGGTCCGGGGCGTTGGGGTTTGAGGCGCTGTCGCGTGGTGCCGCCACCTGCCTGTTCGTCGAGCAGGACAAGCCGGCGATCGATTCGATCCGCGCCAATGGCGAACGGCTAGGCATCAAGCCCGACATCCGGGCGTCGAGCGTATTGTCGCTGGGGTCCGCGCCCAAGCCATTGGACCTCATTTTCATGGACCCGCCCTATGGCACGGGGGCCGGACAGGTCGCGCTCGACAAGCTGGGACGGCTGGGCTGGACCGGGCCTGCGACCTGGATCAGCATTGAGACCGACCGGCGTGAGGATGTCGAGGTGAAGGGCTTTGCGATCGACGCCGTGCGCGACGCTGGCAAGGCGCGGATCACCTTGCTGCGGGCGGTGGATCAGGCGGCTTCGTAGGCCGCCGTCTCCTTCGCGATCAGGATGTTGGCGAGGAAGGTGTAAGCCTCCGCCCAGGCGTCCAGCACCGCGTCGGTCGCGACATCTTCGCCCAATACCTCCCGGATGGCGGGGAGCAGAGCGGCGGCGACCTTGGGATAATGGTCTGGCTTTACCCCGGTTTCGACATGGCGCGCGACCATGCGGGCAACCGCGCCATCGAGAGCGCCGAGCTTGTCGATATTTTCGGCATAGCCCAGAATCGCGGCAGCGAGGCGCCTGGGCTGTTCGCCGCTTGCCTGGGCAGCCTGATCAAACATCGCCTTCACTTCGGCGTCCTGAAACAGTCTGGCATACATGGCGGTGGTGATGGCAACGCCGTGCTGGCGCAAGGCTGGACCAGTCGATTTGACGATCGCGATGGTGGAAGCCGACAGTGAGCTGGACATATGTACGCCTTTCGATGGACTCGATAAGGAGTATTTAATTTGCATCTTTGAAGATGTAAACAGGATAGATGTTTTCCGCTGCCTGTAGCGCCGTTAACGGACAAGCCCATGCAACTGACCCGCCACACCGACTATGCGCTGCGCGTGCTGATCCATCTGGCAGCAGCGCCGGAGGGGCGCGCGACAATCCCGCAGATTGCCAAGGCTTATGGGCTGTCGCGCAATCATCTGATGAAGGTGGTGCATAGCCTGGCGCAGGGCGGGTTTATCGCAACCCAGCGCGGGCGCGGCGGCGGCTTTGCGCTGGAGCGTGCGCCGGAGGAGATCAGCATCGGCGCGGTGATCCGGCATAGCGAGCCGGACATGAGGATGGCCGATTGCGCGGCCTGCGCGATCCGCCCGTCCTGCGGCCTGACCGGCATATTGGCGCAGGCGACGGCGGCATTTCTGGCGGTGCTGGACCGGCACAGTCTGAGCGACGCGACCCGCGACCGGGCCGGGCTGGCGGCGATTATCGCTGCCCTGCCCGGCCCCGGAGCCGGTGGTTAGCGACGACGCGCCTTGCGCGCCTCGCTTGGATTGATGCAGCTGTCCTGCACGGTTTTCGAGCAGACCGGATAATCCTTTGCCTCGGCAGGTGGCGGGGTCATGTTGCCGCCGACGGTGACGGGGTTAGAGGATGATCCGACAGGGGCAGCGGGATCATTGGGGACGCCTGCGGGAGCGGGCACCATGCCGGGATCGGCGGGGACGGCGCCGGTGGGCAGGGCTGCATTGGGGTCAGCAACCGGTGCCGGTTCAGCAGACGGGGCCATGGCTGGATCAGCAGGCGGAGGCGGCGCGGCGGGATCAGCGGGCGGTGCCATGTCACCGGCGGGCGGCTGGCTCATGGGTGCCGGGGTATCCTGCGCGAGGGCGACGCCTGCCATGGTGGTGAAACTGAGCATCGCGGCGCTGGCCAGCATGATGGATTTCATCGGGAATCTCCTTTCCTTCTTTTCTCACGGCCCCGTTTTGCGGGAGCGGTGAGCGAAGAACCGGAGTCGTGACGTGTCCGTTCCGGCAGCGGCGATGAACCGTGGCGGATGCACCATGAAAGGAAGGGGCGTGGTGTTATCGAGAAGACGACACCCCGCCGTCTGGCCTGCGGCCAGCTACCCGTCCCAATGGAGGAGATTGGATTTTGCCCTTATTCGTCGGGGTATCGATCAAACTTTGGCAGGTCGTTGGCGGTCGCGGCCCATGGCGGGGCGTCGGCCAGTTGGATATGGGCCTGAGGCGGGAAGGCAGACTGATCGTCCAGCGTTGCCGTCTGAATGTCGATGCCGCCAGGGAAAATGGCGGGATTGGTGTAGAATAGCCCGGTGCCGCAGGTGCCGCAGAAGTGACGATTCGCGTTTTCCGACGATTGATAGGCGACCGGCGTGCCGTCTATCTTGACCGCGTCCTGTTGAAACAAGGCCCAGCCGACCATCGGTGCGCCCGAACTGGCGCGGCAATCGGCGCAGTGGCAGATCGTGCTGTGCGCTGGATCGCCGCTGACTTCATAGCGGATCGCCCCGCATTGGCATTTACCCGTCGCCATGATTCGTCCTCCCTTGCATGATTCGCCTTTTGTTCTCATAGAAGGCGCGTCGCTGCAAGGCTGATGCCTTGCCCCCGCCCCTGCCCATGCCTAGTTGAGGCCGATGACCTTTCCCGCGCCGTCTCCCACCGATCCCGACTATATCAAGGGGCTGAACCCGCCGCAGCGGGAGGCCGTGCTGACGACCGAGGGGCCGGTGCTGGTGCTGGCGGGCGCAGGTACGGGCAAGACGGCGGCACTGACCGCGCGGCTGGCGCATCTGGTCGCGACGCAGCGGGCCTGGCCGTCCGAAATCCTCTCCGTCACCTTCACCAACAAGGCCGCGCGGGAAATGCGCGAGCGGGTGGGAAGGATGATCGGCCCGGCAGTCGAGGGGATGCCGTGGCTGGGGACGTTCCATGCGATTGCGGCCAAGATGCTGCGGCGTCATGCCGAACTGGTCGGGCTGCAATCCAATTTCACGATATTGGATACGGACGATCAGCTGCGGTTGATGAAACAGTTGATCCAGGCCGAGGGAATTGACGACAAGCGCTGGCCTGCCAAGCAATTGGGCGGGCTGATCGACCAGTGGAAGAATAAGGGCTGGACCCCGCAGGACATCAGCGCGGGTGAGAGCGAAGGCTATGCCAATGGCAAGGGGCAGAAGCTCTACGCCGCCTATCAGGCGCGGCTCCGTCAGGTAAATGCCTGTGATTTCGGAGACTTGCTGCTGCATGTTCTGACGATATTGAAAAGCCATCGCGACGTGCTGGAAAGCTATCAGCAGCGGTTCAAATATATCATGGTGGACGAATATCAGGACACCAATAGCAGCCAATATCTGTGGCTGCGGCTGTTGGCGCAGACGCGCAAGAATCTGTGCTGCGTGGGCGATGACGACCAGTCCATCTATTCATGGCGCGGGGCGGAAGTCGCCAATATCCTGCGGTTCGAGAAGGATTTTCCGGGCGCGAAGATCATCAGGCTGGAACAGAATTACCGGTCCACCCCGCATATTTTGGGCGCGGCGTCGGGCGTGATTGCCGAGAATGGCAATCGGCTGGGCAAGACTTTGTGGACCGACATCGACGTGGGCGAAAAGGTGCGCGTCATCGGCATATGGGACGGGCCGGAGGAAGCGCGGCGAGTCGGCGAGGAGATTGAGGCGATCCAGCGCGACGGCGGGTCGCTGGACGAGGTGGCGATACTGGTGCGGGCGCAGCACCAGACCCGCGAATTTGAGGACCGCTTCATCCAGATCGGGATGCCCTACCGCATCGTGGGCGGTTTTCGTTTCTATGAGCGGGCGGAAATCCGCGATGCGCTGGCCTATTTGCGGCTGGTCAACCAGCCCGCCGACGATCTGGCGTTCGAGCGGATCGTCAATGTGCCCAAACGCGGGCTGGGCGACAAGGCGGTGGAGAAACTGCATCGGCTGGCGCGGGCGGAGGGGATACCGCTGGTCCATGCGGCGGCGCGGATTCTCGACACGGATGAGTTGACGCCACAGGCGCGGCGATCATTGGGCGCATTTGTGGGCGATCTGGCGCGCTGGCGCGACCGGGCGACCACCCTGCCCCATGCCGAACTGGCGCGGCTGATATTGGACGAGAGCGGCTATACCGCGATGTTGCAGGCCGAACGCAGCACCGAGAGCGCGGGGCGGCTGGAGAATCTGACCGAACTGGCCCGCGCAATGGAGGAATATGAGACGCTGGGCGCGTTTCTGGAGCATGTCTCCCTCGTCATGGACAATGAGGCGCAGCAGGAAGAGCGCAAGGTCACGATCATGACGATCCATGCCGCCAAGGGGCTGGAATTTGATTCGACCTTTCTGGTCGGCTGGGAGGAAGGGGTGTTCCCGTCGCAGCGGGCGCTGGACGAAGGCGGCCTCAACAGTCTGGAGGAGGAACGGCGGCTGGCCTATGTCGCGATCACGCGGGCGCGCAAGCGTTGTACGATTTTGCACGCGGCGAATCGGCGCATCTATGGCCAGTGGACCAGCAGCATCCCTTCGCGCTTTGTCGGTGAATTGCCGCCGGAGCATGTCGACGCGGAAAGCAGCATGAGCGGCGGTGCGTCGCTATGGCGGGCCAACTGGTCGGAGCGGGACGATCCGTTCGCCCATGTCGGGCGCGGCGAAGGGCGCGGGCCGGGATGGCAGCGGGCGCAATCGTCGGGCCAGTTCAGCCGTGAGCCGGTGCGGATCGTCGAGGCGCGCGCGTCGGCGGTGTCGATCGGCAATAAGGGGCGCAGCGACATGGAATTAGGGCTGCGCGTGTTCCATCAGAAATTCGGCTACGGCACCGTCGCGGAGATTGAAGGCAACAAGCTGGAGATTGATTTCGAGACGGCCGGGCGCAAGCGGGTGATGGACAGTTTTGTGTCGGTGGCGTGACGGGCTGCGTTATTTTGCTGCCAATATCTCGGCGATCGACCGCGCATAATCCTGCATCGCAGCCACTATGGCTGGCCCGCTGACCGACCGGGGACTGGGATCGATGGCGCAGAGCGTGCCGTAAAAACTGCCGTCCGGCAGGATCACAGGCAGCGAGGCATAGCTTTGAAAGCCGTAGAAGATAGGGACATGGTGGGTGCGCCAGTCCTGGTCCATCGCGACATGATCGATATAGATACCCTCGCCGCAGCGGCGGATATCGTCGCACAGCGTCTTTTTGATTTCCAGTTCGCCGCCGGGATCAAGGCCGAACTCGATCCGGTCGATGATCTGGCAGGCGATCCAGCGATCTTCGGTCACCCTGGCGACAGCTGCGAAGCCCATGCCGGTGTTTTGGCAGACTTCCTCCAGGATCGCCCGGATCTTGTCGTCATCGCCCTGTGCTGCGACTGATGCCGCCAAATCGTCCCGCATAGATGCACCCCCGATGACGCGACGCTGATCGCGGCGCAACATCCGGCAGATATGTAGGATTATGCGGAATATTGCGCAAGAATTTGGTGGAGCCTAGCGGGATCGAACCGCTGACCTCCTGCATGCCATGCAGGCGCTC
>NZ_JBMDKQ010000018.1:0-90677 GCF_057809795.1 Sphingobium sp. FG125 | reverse complement strand
ATTGCGGCGCAGGGCCACGGCTTCGTTTCCCCACCGAAATAGCATCTGTCGCAACGCTTTATTAAGTCGCTGCTCCCATCATCGGCTTTCCGTAGGGACGGAAGGGCGAAATGATGGATATGACGCAACTGCGCCGGCAGCATGACGAGATCAGTCACACGGCGCACAGGCTGGCGCAAGCGACGGCTGACCGCGCCAATCCGCGCAGCGTGGGTGCCATACGCTGGCAGCTTGCGCGTCAGTTGATGGCCCATCTCGCCCTGGAGGACCGCATCCTCTATCCCGCGCTGCAACGCGCCGCTGATGAGCGCACACGCACCACTGCCGCCACGCTCCACACCGAAACCGGCGCACTTGCCGAAAGTTTTTCCCGCTACATGACCGCGTGGAGCGACGATCGCGTCGCGCGCGAATGGGCCGATTTCTGCTCCGAGACACAGGCTGTCATTCGGGCGCTGAGCGATCGGGTCGACCGCGAAAATCGTACCCTCTATCCCTTGGCCGACAAGGTTGACGACAGCGCGCCACGCATCGCCCGCGCCGGCTGAACCGATCAGGCAGCTTCCAGCTGCGCCACGAAAATGTCGGTTGCCCGCTGCAACTCCTGCGCCGTGCGGGACAGGCCGGTCGCCGCGCTCGACACCCTGCCAGACAGGCTTTCGGTATCCCGCGCGACATCAGCCACCCCCTCCATCTGCCGCGTCATGATCGTGGCGTCGCGTGCCGTATCGCGGGCTGCCTGCTCGATCGCGCTGGTTGCGTCGCGCTGATCGGCGACGGCGCGCTGGATCGCATCGGCGGCCTCTGCCAGCTGTTCGACCGCGCCCGCCACATCCGAAAGGGCGCCCTGCGCTATGCCTGCGCCCTCGCGCGCGGACCAGGCCAGCGATTCGATCTCGCCGGTTGCGCTGGCCGTCTGGCTGGCCAATTGCTTGACCTCGCCTGCCACGACCGCAAAGCCCCGGCCGACCTCGCCCGCACGGGCCGCCTCGATCGTCGCGTTGAGCGCCAGCAGGTTGGTGCGCGCGGCAATGCCGGTAATGGAGCCAGCAAAGCTGGTGATCGACGCCGTGCGTTCCTCCAGATCACGCACAGCCTCATGTCCAGCGGTCGACACGCGCTGCGCCTCTCCGCCCAGCACCGCCTGCTGCTGCGCGGCAGACGCAATGGCGGTAATCGATGCGGACAATGTCTCGATCCGTCGCGCCAGCAGCGCGGCACTGGCAGACGATTGTTCGGCCGCCGCCGCCGTTTCATGCGTGCCCGTGCTGGCGTCTCGCGCCAGGCCGTTCAGCAATCGCGCCGATTCTTCCAGATCATGGGTCGCGGCACCGACCGCCTCGACAATGCCGAACACGGACCTGCGGAAATCCTGCACCAATGCCAGAGTCGCCGCGCGCCTATCGGTCGCCATGCGCGCCTTGTCCTGTTCCTGTGCGTGGCGCAGCGCCGCTTCGCGCAAATCCGCGTCCCGGCTGGCGGCCATCGCCGCCTCCGCCGCGGTCCGCCCGCTTTCCGCAGCCTGCGCCAGCTGCGCAGATTGCGCGATCTGGCCATCCAGTGCCAGCAGCAGGGCGCGCAGCCGGATGGTGAGATAGCAAAGCACGGCAGTCAGCAGCACTACCGCGACCGCATGAATCGCGACCCGCTCCAGATCACCGCTGCCCGGAAAAACCCAGGCAGGCAAAAGGCTGTTGAGCAGGAGATGATGCGCCGCCGTCAGCACCGCCCCCAGCACGATCGGCCGCCAGTCATAGAGCAGCACCAATCCGGCCAGCGCGACGAAGAAGAACATATGTCCGTCCATCTGCCAGACATGGCCCGACAGCAGATAGAGGCCGATGGCCGGCTGCACCGCCGCCAGCGTCCCCATCGCCAGCCGCGTTTCGACATCCAGCCTTTTGCGCAGGACCATGATCGTCGGCAGGGCATTGACCAGTACAGACAGCGCCATCGCCTGCCCGCCGCGTTCTACCCCCAACAGCAGCGACATCGAACCCAGCGCAATCGTCCACAGCCAGCTTGCAAACAGCAGGACACGCAACCCCTGGAGGCGCAAGCGCCCAAGACTCGATTCGGCCTGCATCACGCGGCTCCTCCGCAACCGGTGCGGTTCGTCGCGACCGCGATAACGCCATGACCCAGCATCGGCAGCACCAGCCGGTCACGCCGTCCCTCGATCAGCAGCGATCCTGCCCATGGGCCCGCCGCCACCAGTCGCGCGCCATGGGCGATGGCGGCAGGCGCCAGCACCGCGCGGGCGTGCGCGGTCAACGGCACCAGCAGCATCCGCCCGCTGACGGGCGGCGACAGGGTCAGCGCGGTCAGGCCAAACAGGATCAGGCTGCATTGACCCACGATCGGCATAACGCGTTGCACAGAAAGGAAATATCTCATTCCATCCGTTTAGGCTGGAATTGGTAAGGATTGTTTTAACGATCTTCTGTCGGCACCAGACCCAGCGTCTGCGCCAGTTCATCCAGATCCGCGCCGGGCCGTACCAGCAGCCAGTCGCGGCTCGCCGCGCCATTCACCACCGTCACCGCGCCCTTGGGACAGACGCCCAGACAGCTCACCTCGACAATGCCCGCCGCTGCCTTGCGTCCCTTTTTCAGCGACAAATGCCGCTTCAGCGCCTTGGCCAGCCGCGCGCCGCCATCGGGACCAAAGCCGCCATCCAGCTTCTTTTCGCATTTGCGGCAGACCAGCACGGCATTGCGCCAATTGGATCGGACCAGCGACTTCAATCCACCGCCCCGCGCGGCTTCCACGTCCGCCGCTCCTCGGCAGCGCGCAGCACTTCATAGGCGGCCTGGATCGTCTGGAAACGGGCGGCGGCCTGCGCATCGCCGGGCTTGACGTCGGGATGATATGCCTTGGCCAGCGTCCGCCAGCTTTTCTTCACCGCCTCGAAATCGGCGTCATCCTCAAGGTCCAATGCCTTCAACGCATGAAGTTCGTCGCGCGACCGGCTGCCATCGCCCGGCCCGCCCCAGCTATGATAGGCACTGCCCTGATAGCCGCCCGCATCGCGCCGCTCATCCCGCTCGCGCTGTTCGCGTTCTTCCTGGTCCAGTCCCTGAAAATAGTCCCAGTTACGGTTATATTCGCCCGCATGATCGGGGCAGAAATACCAGCGTTCCGGGCTGTTAGGGGATTTGGGCGCGGGGCAGTCGCCCGGCTTGTCGCAGCCAAAACGGTCGCACATCCGCACGCGCTGCGCCTCACGCGATGCACCATAGGCACGCCAGCGGGGAAAGCCCCAGTCATTGGATCGGCTGTTTCGTGCCATTTGCCCGAATTAGGGAAGGTCCGGGCGGAAAGCCACCCCATCGCACCATATTTTGAAAATGCGCGAAAGAGCGCATTTTAAAGCCCGCACCGGCCCGCTCCCCCACCCGGCCGCCCATTCAGGATATTCTGTGGGTGGCCGGGTGGGGGAGCGGGCCGGTGCGGAAAATATCTCAAATAAATGCCAGAGGGCCTGTAAGCCGGGTTCTGTCCACCCCGTCTCCAGGGATAGGCGACCATTCCTCTAGGGAACGGATTGCTCCGTTCCTCAAGCAACCAACCCGGACGGTCTCGGTCGAAACAGACCTAGCAGCATGAAGCTGCGCGCCGCCCCTATTCGGTCTTGCTCCCGGTGGGGTTTACCATGCCGCCTTGCGTTGCCGCAGACGCGGTGCGCTCTTACCGCACCCTTTCAATTTCGCGTGGCCGAAGCCCCAATGTCCTAAGACAAAACGCGACCTGCTTTCTGTTGCACTGTCCCTTGGATCACTCCAGCCGGTCGTTAACCGGCACCGTCATTTCGTGGAGCCCGGACTTTCCTCGCCGTGGAAGTTACCCGCCACGCCGCGGCCGCCCGGCCCTCTGGCGGAACGGTCCCTAGCCAGCTTCGGGCCTCCCGTCACGCCCTTATTCATCGCCCCTGGGCTTGGGCAGCAGCAACGCCAGCAGGATGGCGCGACATTCGCCGCAAATCACCCCGTCGATCAGTTCGGGGCGAAAACGCCGCTGAAACGCCACCACGGCCGCCTGCGGATCGGCAATGTCATAGCCGAACCGTTCGAGCGCCAGCATGAAGCCGCCATCGGTCCAGTGCGGGTCCATCAGATTCTTGGTCGGGCGCGGCAGGGCCAGCCGCAACCGCGCCAGTTGCGCCCAAGGGAACAGCTCGCCCGGATCCTGCTTGCGCGCGGGCGCGATGTCGCTGTGGCCGACGATATTGCCGCGCGTGATGCGGTGTCGCTGGACGATGTCATGCACCAGCGGGATCAGCGAACTCATCTGGGTTTGCGGAAAGGGCCGATAGCCCCATTCATGCCCCGGATTGACGATTTCTATGCCGATGCTGGCGCTGTTGATGTCATCCACCCCGCGCCAGTGGGATCGCCCCGCGTGCCAGGCGCGCTTGGCTTCATCGACCATGCGGATGATCTGACCATCCTCGGTCACGACATAATGGGCAGAGACTTTGGATTCCGGGTTGGCCAGCCAATTGATCGCACTCGCGGCGTCCGGCATCCCGGTATAATGCAAAACCAGCATCGAGACCGGCAGGCTGCGCTCGTCGAAATTGGGCGACGGCGTTTCGATCATCGGCAGCTCGTTCATCATGCCCTTTCGGCCCGCCCGTGCAGTCGCGCAGCCTGGACATGACAATGGCGCAGGCAGGCGTGGCAATCAAGCATGGTTAAAGGTTGAGGGCCGGTGCGGAACGAATGTGCGAAGCACATTCCCAAACAAAACCCTCAGCCCGTCCGTCGCACCCGGCCGATCGCGCCTTCGGGCAATGCCGCCTGCCGCGCATAGCCGCCGCGAAATTCGGGATGAGCGGTAAAATCATCGCCCTGTCCGATCACGGTTTCACCCGCGCCCAGCAGCAATATCGACCCGGCATGGCTGTGCCGGGCAAGCAGCGACAGCACCGCCTGCCGCCGTTCTGGACTGAAATAGAGCAGGACGTTGCGGCACAGCAGCAGGTCATAGGCACCGGTCGGTGCCTTGGCATCGAACAGATTGTCGTGGCGGAAATCGATCATTCGCCGCAATTCGGGACTGGCGCGCCAGTCCTCGCCCGACGGCTCGAACCATTTGAGCAGGTCGCCGACCGCCAGCCCGCGCTGCACATCCATTTGCGAGAATATGCCCGATCGCGCCTGGTCGATCGCGGCGGTCGAAATGTCGGTCGCCAATATCTCGATCCGCCATCCGCTCCAGCGCGCCGCGTCATTGCGCAGCCGGATCGCGAGCGAATAGGCTTCCTGTCCCGTCGAACAGCCCGCGCTCCAGATGCGCAGCGTCCGGTCGGTCTTTTCAGCGTGGATAGCAGGCAATATCTGCCGGTGGATCATGTCGAAAATCTGGAGGTCGCGAAAGAAGCTGCTTTCATTGTTCAGCAGCGCATCGACCACTTCCTGCTCCAGCCGTGCGTCCCCCTTGCGCAACAGTCGGGCGGCCAATTCGTCCATGTCGGTCAGGCCATGATCGCGCAGCACCGGTCGCAGCGCGGTTTCCATCCGCCACGCCCGGCCTTCGGACAGGACTTGCCCGGTGCGCGCTTCCAGCAGCCCGGACAGCACGCGCGCCGCGCCCTGTAATGTCGATGCAGGCGAAGGGGGCATGACCATCAAACAAGCACCTTTCCGCGCCGGGACACGAAGTCCATAATAGCTAGCGGCTCCATCACCGCGCAGGTCAGCCCTGCCCCCGCGACCGATCCGGGCATCCCCCACACGACGCTGCTGGCTTCATCCTGCGCGACGATCCAGCCGCCCGCTGCGACAATGTCGCGCGCACCGACCGTGCCGTCGCGGCCCATGCCGGTCAGAACGATACCCACCGCGCCCGCGCCATAGACGTCCGCCATGCTGGCGAACATCGGATCGACACCGGGCAGGTTGCCGGCAGGCGTGCGTTCCGGGTTCAGCGTTATCGTCACCCGGCCATGCAGGCCACGGCGCAGTTGCAGATTGGCGTCGCCGGGCGCGACATAGACGGTGTCGGCCATCAACAGATCGCCGGTCTCGGCGACCTTGACCCGCAGGCTGGTCATGCGCGCCAGTTGCTGCGCGAAATAAACGGTGAAGCTGGCGGGCAGATGCTGGGTCAACAGCACCGGCACGCCCAGCGGCGCGGCCAGACCTTCAAACAACTGGCTCAGCGCATGGATGCCGCCAGTCGACGCACCAATGCCAAGGCAGGCGAGCGGCTGCGCGGCAGGCTGGACGACAGGCGGCGCAAGCGGGCGCTGCGGCGGCGATGGGGCGGGACGATCGGTGAACAGGCGGTTGAGCCGCTCGATCAGCGTCTGGGGGAAATGCTCGCCAAAACTGCCGCTGCCCGGTTTCGACAATATGTCGCTGGCGCCCAGCGCCAGTGCCTCGATGGCAGCCGCGCTGCCCTCCTCGCACTTGCCAGACAGGATCGCGACCTTGACGTCGGGATTGGCGTGCAAAATGGCGGGCAGCGCCGCCAGGCCGCTCTGCCCCGGCAATTCGATGTCGAGCAGCACCAGATCAACATCATGCCCCGCCAGATAGCCCAGCGCCTGTTCGGCACTGTTCGTCTTATGCACCACGACATAGGCCGGGTCGGCATTGAGGATGCGTTCGATAACGGTGCGGACGACAACGGAATCGTCAACGACCAGCGTGCGAACCGACTTGGGTTCGCTCCTGTGACTGGTCATGATCGGCGCGATGAAGGTCATCACGGGACTTTCTGCACGAATGATGAAGGAAAGGTCGGAATTCTCCCAAGGATGAGGACTGCGTCCCGCCCGCTAGATGACCCCGACGATAACCAGCTTGCTTTCCAGCGTTTCCCGGTCAAACGGCTTCATCACATATTCGTCGGCCCCGGCCTCCACGGCCGCCTTGATATGGCCGATGCCATTTTCGGTGGTGCAAAATATGATCTTGGGCCGGGCCGTCATCTTCGCGCTCGACAGCGCCTGAAGAAACTCCATCCCGCTCATCACCGGCATGTTCCAGTCGAGCAGGACGACATCGGGCGCGGACGCTTCGCACTGGGTCAGTGCGTCCTGACCGTCCACCGCTTCGCTGACCGTCAGGTCCAGCGATTCAAGGATATGGCGCGCCACCTTGCGGATGACCTTTGAGTCGTCAACGACCAGGCAATTCTTCATGAGGCGTCCCTTTGGTTTTTGCGTCCCGGCTGACGGTTTAACCGGCAAAGCCAATCAATTGGTAAACAGGAGAAGGATGATTTTTCGATTGGTCGCAAATTTGGCCAGCCTGCCCATTACGCCGCCTGCGCCAGCGCGCCACCCTCGATGAAGGCAGCGAGCGACACCAGCAGCCAGGGATGCCCCTCATGCTCCACAATCGCGCGGGCATAGGGTGCCCAGGCCGGGCCGATCTGGCCGCGCAGGGGCAGTTCGCCTTCCGGTACGCGGCAAATGTCGGTGACGCCATCGACCATCAGGCCATAGCTGTGGCCGCTAATGTCGGCGATGATGGCCAGCCCCCGCTCCACCCGCGGACTGGCGACGCCATGGATCAGCGCGGCAACGTCGATGATGGTCAGCACCCGGCTGCGCAACGCGGAAAGCCCTGCGATATGCGCGCCCATGCCCGGCACCGGCGATACGTCGGTCAGGCGGACGACCGCCTCGACCTCGCCCGTCTCGACCGCGATGCGCGTGCCTGCCAGCGTGGCGAAAAGATAGAGTCTGTCCATGGCCTTACCCCTGCCCTCCGGCGATCGCCGCCATCAGCGCGTCCCGATCATAGCGATAGATGCTGCTATCCTGCGGTCCCGCCGCGCGGGGCGAGGCGCGCAGATGGACGATGCGGCATCCGATCATCCCGGCCATGACGCCCGCCGTCTGCGCGGCGTCATGGCCGGTCAGCAGCAGCACGTCGCGCGGATCGACCGCAGCATCATCGGGCAGGCCCATCACCACATCTTGCCCCGCCTGCCGCAGCAGCGGCGCCAATATGTCGCGGGTCCAGCCATCGTCACTGTCGGCCAACAGGCAGCGACCCCGCGCCCGTTCGACAATGCCGCCATCGGGCAGGCTGGCAAACAGCGCAAAGGGATTGATCACTTCCAGATGCTCGCCGTCGATTACCGCGACCCCGCTGACATGGCCATGCATCGCCACCATGTCCGGCACCATCGGCATCTGGACAATGTCCAGCACGGCCGCGACCGGATAACAGGCTTCCACCGAACCATCACGCAGGCGCAGCGCGGAAATCCTGTCACGCCCGAAATCGGTCAGGCCATTGGCCACCGGCACCAGCCGTCCGTCGAGCCGAACAAAGGCGTTGCCGCCCGACCGCCCGAACAGCGACGCATCAATATCCTCGACCCGCTCGATCAGCGAGAGTTGCAGCAGACGGCGTTCGCCCGAACATTCCTCGAACCGCAGCGCCGCGACCATCTCGACCCCGCTTTGCGCATCAGCCTCCTGGTCCGATTGCCGCGCGGCGCGATCGTCGATCATCGTCGGCAATCTGGCCGCGCTGGCGATGCCTGCCGCATCGAGCAGCAGCATCGGCTTGCCATTGTCGGGCAGGGTCATGCCTGCATAGACGCCCGATGCCATCACCAAAGGGGATGCTGGACGGATCACCAGTTCCTCATGATTGTCGACCGCCGACACCCCCATGGCAAAGGGTACGCCGGTCGCCGAACGCACCACCATGATGGCGCGCGGCCCGGTCTCGACCGGCTTTTCCATACCCAGCACATCTTCCAGATCGATCATCGAATGGCGCAGGCCACGGATCGTCGCGATCTTCGCCCCGCCCACTTCGCTGATCTGGAGCGTGTCATTATTGTCGTGCAGAATCTCGACCACCGCCGCGCGCGGGATCGCAAAATGCAGGCCACCTGCGCGGATGATGAGGCCAGGAATGATGGTCAGCGTCAACGGCACCCGCAAGGTGATGCACAGGCCGCGCCCCGGATGATTATCCAGCGCAATCAGCCCGCCGATCCGCTCCACATTGGCGCGCACCACGTCCATGCCGACGCCGCGACCGGAAATCGCCGTCACCTGATTGGCGGTGGACAGACCGGCCTGGAATATCAGTTCCAGCCTGTCCGCCTCGCTCATGCGGGCGGCGGCTTCCGGGGTCAGACGACCAGCGGCAATCGCCTTTTCGACCAGCCGCACCGTGTCGATGCCCGCACCATCGTCGGTGACGACGATGACGATCTGGTTGCCCGACTGGCGCGCTTCCAGCCGCAATTGGCCCGTCTCCGGCTTGCCCGCCGCCCGGCGCTTTTCAGGGGTTTCGATGCCATGGTCGATGCTGTTGCGCACGATATGGGTGAGCGGGTCGACGACCATCTCCACCATCTCGCGGTCCATCTCGACGTCGCCGCCTTCCAGGGTCAGGTCGATCCGCTTGCCCAGATCCCGGCCCAGGTCGCGCACCATGCGCGGGATCGCGGCAAACAGCCGTTCGACCCGCTGCATCCGCGTCTTGCTGATCACGTCGCGCATGTCAGCCACGCAGGTCGACAGCCGCTCAAAGACTGTGTCCAGCTCAGTGTCGACCGAGCGTTCGCGCAGCTTGCGCGACAATTCGTTGCGCGCCAGCACCATGTCCGACACGCCGTTCATCAACTGGTCGATCAGGCTGAGCGGCAGGCGAATGGTGCGCGGCCCGGACTGGCTGCCTTGCCGCGCAACGGCGACGGGTGCCGCGGCATTGCCATGCTCCACCTCCACCGTCACCGACGCGTCGGATGGGGTAGTCAGTGCGGCGATCAGAAATTCGTCATTCTCATTGGGCAAAGCTGCGCCCATCGACACCGCCTCGGCCAGTTCGCCGATCCGGTCCATCAGGCCCAGCACAGCACTGACCGTCGAAGGATCAGCGACGCGCTTGCCCGCACGGATGTCGGACAGCACATCTTCGGCCGCGTGGCTCAGCCGCTCGAACCGGGGCAGGTTCAGGAAGCCGCAGCTGCCCTTCACCGTATGGAAAAAGCGGAAGATCGCGTCGAGCCGGTCCCGGTCCGACGGGTCGGCTTCCCAGGCGACGACTTCGCCTGCCAGCGCCTCCAGCGTTTCCTGGGTTTCGGAAATGAATTCTTGTAACAGTTCGTCCATGCCCATGGTCCCACGGATGCGCGCAAACGGCACCATGGCGGGACGTGGTTAAGAGCGGGTTAAAGCGCAAACAAAAGGGACGCCGCGATCCGCTCGCGACGCCCCTTTCGGATTTAGTTGGTGAAAAGCGCTTACTGCTGCTTTTCGACCGCGTCCTCGGCCTTGTCGCCCGCATCGCGCGTCGCTTCAGCCTTGTTTTCCAGCGCGTCGGCGGCGTTTTCAGCCGCATTTTCGGCGCTGCCGGTCAGATTGTCTGCCATGGCTTCCATATTGTCAGCCTGATTGTCGATCGCATCCGCCTTGTTTTCGTACGCATTCTCGACCTGATTTTCCTTGGCCGAATCGCACGCGGCGAGGGCGACAAGGCTGGCAAGGCCAAGGATTTTGACGAAGGTTTTCACGGCGTTTTCTCCTGTTGCGCCCCCTGGGGCAGACGGCATTGTTCAACGGGCGGAAACGGCCTCAGCCGCTCCCAACCCTGACCGCGATCAACCGGTCACGCCGCCGATGGTTCCCGCCAACCGCTCCGTTCGTCGCATAGCGCCTTATTTTTGCAGCGAATCGCGAATTTCGCGCAGCAGGACGATGTCCTCCGGCGTCGTCGCAGGCGCCTCCGGCTCCGGCTTCACCATCATGCGGTTGACCGCCTTGATCAGCAGGAAAATGGCGAACGCCAATATGACGAAATTGACCATGACCGTCAGGAACTGGCCCCAGCCGAACATGGCAACGCCCGCCGCCTTCAGATCGGCATAGCTTTGCGGATTGCCCTTATAATCGGCAGGCAGGTCGCCCAGCCGGATAAAATATTCCGAAAAATCCGCGCCGCCGAATAGATAGCCGACGACAGGCATGATCAGATCGTCCGTCAGCGATTTGGTGATGGTGGCAAATGCGCCGCCGATGATGACGCCGACCGCCAGGTCGATCACATTGCCGCGATTGATGAAGGTCTTGAATTCGCTGATCAGTCCCATGTCCGCCTCTTGTCCAGTCAAAGATAATCACTGGATGGCCCGTTGCGCGGGGCAGGACAACCGCCTATTTCGTGACCCAGATAATAGCTTAAGGATCTTCCATGACGCTCCTGCGCCGTTTTGCCCCGTTCCTGCTGCCGCTGCTGGGGGTTTTCGCCCTGTCCGCCTGCGGCATCAACAGCGTCCCCACGGCCGAGGAAGAGGCCAAGGCCAAATGGGCCGACGTCCAGGCGCAATATCAGCGCCGCTCCAATCTGGTCGGCAACCTCGTCGCCACGGTGAAGGCGGCGGGCAAGCAGGAGCAGGACACACTGGTCCGCGTCACCGAAGCGCGCGCCAAGGCAACGTCGGTGCAGGTCAATGCCGAGGATCTGTCCGATCCCGCGAAAGTTGCCCAGTTCCAGGCGGCGCAAGCGCAACTGAGCCAGGGGCTTGGCCGCCTGCTCGCCTCGGTAGAGGCCTATCCAGACCTCAAGAGCAACGCCAACTTCCTGAATCTGCAATCGCAGCTCGAAGGCACGGAAAACCGCATCGCCGTAGCCATCCGCGACTATAATGAAGCGGTGCGCGCCTATAACACCCGCATCCGCACCTTCCCCGACGCGATCGGCGCCAAGATCATCCACGGTGCCAAGCCCATGACCCCGTTCCAGGCGACGACGCCCGGCGCGGAAGAAGCGCCGAAGGTCGATTTCGGCAATTGATAGCGTGATCCGCCGCCTGCTGATCCTCCTTGCGCTGCTGGCCTTTGCGCCGGCAGCGCAGGCTCAATCCTTTCCCAAGCTGACCGGCCGGGTGGTGGATGAGGCTGCCCTGCTGTCCCCGGCGCAGGAACAGGCGCTGACCGACAGACTGGCCGCGCTGGAAACCCAAAGCGGGCGGCAGTTGGTGGTCGCGACCATCCCTGACCTTCAGGGCTATGACATAGCCGACTATGGCTATCGGCTGGGGCGCGAATGGGGGATTGGCGACAAGGCGAAGAATGATGGCGCGCTGCTGATCGTCGCGCCCAATGAGCGCAAGATACGGATCGAGGTCGGCTATGGCATGGAAGGCCTGCTGACCGACGCCCAATCATCGCAGATCATCCGCGACGCCATCACCCCGCGCTTCAAGGCAGGCGACATGCCCGGCGGGATCGACGCGGGCGTGGCAGAAATCGGCGCGATCATGACCCTGCCACCCGAAGAGGCCAAGGCCCGCGCAGCGGCGGCACAGGCAGCGGCGCGCAAGGGATCGGGCGGCAACGTCAGCGGCATGGCGATGATCTGGGTCATCATCATGGTCGTTGCCTTCATCGCGCTGGCATCGCGTCGCCGTGGCACGGGCAAACGCTATCGTGGCAGTTCAGGCGCGCCGATCATCCTGTGGGGACCGGGCGATTCCGACTGGGGCGGTGGAGGCTCCGGCTGGGGCGGTGGTGGCGGCTTTGGCGGTGGTGGTGGATTTTCGGGTGGTGGCGGCAGCTTCGGCGGCGGCGGCGCGTCGGGGGACTGGTGATGCAGCTTCATCTTTCAGCAGCCGACCACGCCCTTGTGTCCGCCGCCGTGGCGGAGGCGGAGGCGCATACGTCCGGCGAAATCGTGACGATCGTGACGCGCCGGTCGGATGCCTATCATGATGTCGGGCTGCACTGGGCGATCGCCGCGGTGTTCATCGCCCTGTCGGTGGCAGCGGCCTTTCCCGAACATCTGCGCCATTTTTTGTCCGCCCTGCTACGCGATTGGGAGCATGAACTGGCGGACTGGAAATTGCTGACCGGGCTGCTGGGCCTGCTGATCCTCAAATTCCTGATCGTCCGCTATCTGCTGGCCATCCCGGCGCTGCGGATGTGGATGACCCCGCGTGCGACACGGGCGCGGCGGGTGCGCAGGCGCGCGATCCTGCTGTTCCGCACCGCCGCCGAAGCGCGCACCCATGGCCGCACCGGCGTGCTGATCTACCTCTCGCTCGACGAGCATCGCGCCGAAATCGTCGCCGACGCCGCGATCAATGGCAAGGTCGCGCCCGAAGAATGGGGCGCGGCGATGGCGGCCTTGATCGACGCCATTCGCGACGGTCGCGCGGGCGAAGGGCTGGCGCAGGCGGTGCGCCAGGTCGGCATCGTGCTGGCCACCCACTTCCCGCGCGCCGATGACGATATCAACGAACTTCCCGACAGGCTGATCGAATTATGAGCGACCCGGATGCGTCTGCGCCTGAAGAAGTGATGTGGGCCGGACGCTTCATCACCGCCAAGCGGCGCGGCAAATGGGAATATGTCGGTCGCGCGCGCGGCATCAAGGCCGCGGTGATATTGGCGGTCGATCAGGATCATGTATTGCTGGTCGATCAATATCGCGTGCCGCTGGGCAAGCGCTGCATCGAACTGCCCGCAGGGCTGGTCGGCGATCATGACGCGGACGAGGACGCCAGCATCGCCGCCAGCCGCGAGTTGGAAGAGGAAACCGGCTATCGCGCCGCCCGCCTCGAATCGCTGGGTGAATTTTTCAGCTCGCCCGGCATGGTCGCGGAAAGCTTCACCCTGTTCCGCGCTCATGATCTGATCAAAACCGGCGAAGGCGGCGGCGTCGATGGAGAGGACATCCACGTCCACCGCGTGCCGCTGGCCGGGCTGGCGACGCAGGTTATCGCCTGGCGCGAGCAAGGCTATGCCATCGACGTCAAGCTGCTGTTGCTGCTGGGCGCAGGCATGATAGGCTGAAGACTTGGGCGAGTCTTGAATCGTTGCCAATCCTCCCCTTGCAGGGGAGGTGGCTGACCGCAGGTCAGACGGAGGGGTATCCCCCTCTCGATAGGGTGACACCCCTCCGTCATCGCTACGCTCTGACACCTCCCCTACAAGGGGAGGATTTATCAGAATCCTGCATATTGTTGGTTTGGCTTCACCCAACCCGATACCATCCCGCCACCCGATCGAGCGCCAGCGTCAGCACCAGCTTGCCCGCGCGGCTGGGCCAGCCCAGCGCCCGCTCCGCCGCGACCAGCCCTTCGCCAGCACACACCACGCGCCACAATATGTCCGCCAGCCCCGGCCCCGCCGCCCGTATCGCCCCGTCGAAGCGATCCCGCGCCGACAATTGCATCAGCGTCGGGTCCGGCTGCCGCCCCGGCATCGCCCGCCCACCCGCGCGCGGGGCCGCGTCCCAACGCATCGTGACCCGCGCCCCCAGCCCCGCTTTCTCCCAGTCGGTGCGCAGCCGGTCGCCCGCGAAATAATGCCGTTCGCTCAGATGCCCGCGAGCATGGAGCCAGGCGAGCGGCGATTCGCCGATATGGACCAGCACCGTTTGATGGCGGCCATGGGGGTCCTCGATCGTCTGTTCGATATGGGTGGCGGTCATGCGGCCTTCTCCTTTTGACGATGGGGAATCGGGAAATCAGCCTTGCCATGGCGGATAGTTTGTAGGAAAGAGAAAACCAAATAGGTTATTCAGCGAGGCAGATATGATCACCCGCATCCGCGAAGTCCGCAAGGTGAAGGGGCTGACGCTGGAACAGGTCGGCGCGCTGTGCGATCCGCCCACGACCGCCCAGACGATCGGCCGTCTGGAAACCGGCACCCGCACCGTGTCGATCAAATGGCTCAATCGCATCGCGCTGGCGCTCAGCGTCACCAGCGCCGAACTCGTCGCCATGCCGGGGCAGAGCGAGGTGCCTGTCGCCGCGCTGCTGGGGCCGGACGGCGCGCGCGCACCCACCCGCCCGCTGGCATTCCCTTCCCCCGTTGCCGCCGATGGCATGGTCGGCGTCCATGTCAGCGCCAGCATCGGCGACTATCGCAGCGGCGACGCCATCTGGTGCCGCCGGATCGCGCCGGAGGATTTTGCCAGCGCGCTCAACCGCGACATTCTGTTGCCCCGCCCCGCAGGCCGCTTCCTGTTCGGACGCCTGATCGGGCGGGAGGGCGACCGTTTGCAGCTGCTGCCGCTGGGTTCCGGCGCGCGCCAACTGGTGCTGACCGACCCGCCATGGGCCGCAGTCGCGGAACAGCTCGTCCGACGGCTCTAGCAAAAAGGTTGGTGGCATCTTAACCCAATAGCAAAGGCTCCTGCGCGAAAGAGAGACCATGACGCTTAACGTCCTCATGCTATCGACCCTCTTTCCCGACATCAGCCGTCCGACCTTCGGCGTGTTCGTCGAACGGCAGGCGCGCGAACTGGCCAGCCGCCCGGAAGCCAACGTCACCGTCATCGCCCCGGTCGGCCTGCCGCCATGGCCCCTCTCGCTCGCCCCGCGCTACGCCCCGCTGCACGCGCTGCCGCGCCGCGAGAAATGGCGCGAACTGACCGTCTATCGCCCGACCTTCCCGATCATCCCCAAATTTGGCGGGCGGACCAATGTGTGGACCATGACCCGCGCCATCTTGCCGCTCGTCAAGCGGCTGCACGCGGAAAAGCCGTTCGATGTGATCGACGCCAGCTTCTTCTTCCCCGATGGCCCGGTGGCGCAACGCCTGTCGCGCGCGCTGGGCATCCCCTACTCCGTCAAGGCGCGCGGCGCGGACATCCACCATTGGGGCAGCCAGCGCGGCACCCGCAAGCTGGTGCGGCAGGCGGGCGACGGTGCCACGGGCCTGCTCGCCGTATCGGACGCCATGCGCCGCTCGATGGCCCGCATGGGGATGGAGCAGGACAAGATCCGCGTCCATTATACCGGGGTCGATCTCGACACGTTCGAAATCGCCGACCGGGCGGAAGCGAAGGCCGCGCTCGATTTTGACGGGCCGGTTGTGCTGTGCGTTGGCGCGCTGATCCCGCGCAAGGGGCAGGATTTGCTCGTCCGCGCCTTGCTGCTGCTACCCGACGTCACTTTGCTGCTGGCGGGACAGGGGCAATATCGGCGTCACCTTGAAAATCTGGCGCAGGAACTGGGTGTCGACCGGCGGCTCGGCTTTCTAGGCTCCGTTCCCCACCATAAATTGCCGCGTATCTTTGCCGCTGCCGATGTGATGGCACTGCCCTCGGCCTCCGAAGGGCTGGCCAATGCCTGGGTCGAGGCGCTGGCCTGCGGCACCCCGATCGTAATCAGCGATGTCGGTGGCGCACGCGAACTGCTCGACCGGCCGGAAGCGGGGCAGATTGTTGATCGTGAGCCGGAGGCCATCGCTACCGCCATCCGCGCGATATTGGACAATCCGCCAGATCGCGAAGCCGTGCGCGCCGCCGCGCTGCGCTTCACCTGGACGGCCAATGGCGACGCCCTGCTCGCGCATCTTCAAGGGATTGCAGCAACCCCCCGCTGACGGGCTGTCCTACTTCGGCCCAAGGCGATAAGATCGCATGTCGGCATTCCGATAGGATCAGGACTGCGTAACAAAATGTCGCATTTGCCGGGAAAAGTGCGAAGTTAAGCGAATCTCGCCCGTCCGTCCGGCGTCGGGAAATGACCGCCATCGAACGGCACTTCGCCCCAGCGCCATGGCGTCAGCTCGTCATAGGCCGGGTTGGAAATCGGCGCGTGCCGCCGCAGGTTGAGCAGCCGCGCACCATCATTGCCATAGGCGGTCAGCCGCGCATGTTCGCGATAAATGTCGGCGGGCCGCTCATAATGGAAGGCATCGCTCCACCCCATCGCCTGCGCCACTTTGGTCAGCATCCACCAGTCGGGCTTGGCATCGCCCGGTAACGGGAACAGCCGACGCTGGCGACTGACCAGCCGGTCCATGCCAGTCAGCGTCCCGTCCTTTTCGACCCAGGCGGCAGAGGGCAGCAGGACCGACCAGCCATCGCCCTGCTCCGCCAGCATGTCGGTCGACCGGATCGCCAGCGGGACAAGCCCTCGCGCCTCGCCCAACCACGCCGCCGCCGCCGGGTCCGCGCCGATGCTCCACAGCGCCTTGACCCGCCCGTCGCGCATCGCCCGCAACAGCGCCTCCCCCTCCAGCCCCAGCCCGTCCGCCAGCAACCGCGCGCCCCAGAAGCGGGCGATGCTGGCGCGGGCATCGGGCGCGAAATCGCAATGGGCGGCCAGACTGTCCGCCACGCAGCCGGTTTCGCGCGTGCCCATGCCATTGGCCGCACCGGTCATGGCAAAGGGCGTCGCGCCGGGTCGCCCGATCCGTCCACTGGCAAGGTGCAGGTTGATGACCGCAGCGGCCAACTCCGGCGTATCGTCAGCGCAGAACAGGGTAACCACTCGGTCCGTCACCGCCCATTCCTCGTAAAAGGCCCGGATCGCCGTCGGCGTCAGCCCGGTCGCGCGGGCGATCGACCAGATATCATGCCCCGGTCGCAACCCGTCCCAGAAGCCGTCCGGCACCGCGACTCTCCGCGCCAGAAAATCCGCATCATGCTGTCCCTTGTCATGGCCATGCAACAGCGCCCCTGCCAACAGCCGCACGACACTGCCGGGCTTCACGTTCAAACGCAGATCCGCCTCGATCGCAGCTCCCTCGCCCGTCAGCAGGACAAGCCGCACACCCGCCTGCCGGGCTGCCTGCACCCGTTCCAGCAAGACCGGATGCGCCATAATCCCATCCCCCACCAGCAGGATCGTCGCCGCGCAATCAATATCCTCATAAGCGGCAGGCATCACATCTTCGCCGAACGCCCTGCATTGCGCCGCACTGCTTCCGTCTAGCCATGGCGTATGGATATGGGCCGACCCGAAAAAGCCCTTCATCAGCTTGTTGGCGACATAATAATCCTCGGTCAGCAGGCCGCCACCGACATGCAGCGCAATGCTGCCCGGACCATGGCGAACCAAAATGGTCGTCAGCCGCCGCGCAAGCTGCGCGATCGCCCGCTCCCATCCGACGGGCCGCCCATCGACCAATGGCTGGAGCAACCGTCCCTCCAGCGGCATCGCGGCATCGCCCAGCGCCTGCCCGCGATCACACAGCAGCCCGCCATTGGCCGGGTGCAGCCGGTCGCCCTCTATAATGACGCGACGATCAGTGTCGGTGATCGCGCGGATGCCGCAGCCGACGCCACACTGGCCGCACTGGCTTCTGACGATCGCCATGTCAGCGCGGGTTCCTGATCATGCGACCTCCTCTAGCCGATTGATCCGCGCGACAAAAGCATGGTGCGACGCTTGCATCGCCAACAGGGCGAAGGCAGACAGACGGCATGATCCGACGCTTGCTATCCGCCATCGCGCTGCTCCTGCTTCTGGCCCCGACGGCACAGGCCACACCCGACAATCGTGGCCCTTTGGTGCTGGCGGCGGCCAGTATGCAGGAGGCGATGACCGCCGCCGCCGATGCATGGACAAGGCAAGGCCATGCCCGCCCTGTCCTGTCCTTCGCCGGTTCCTCCGCCCTGGCGCGGCAGATCCGGGCGGGTGCGCCCGCCGACCTGTTCCTGTCGGCGGACGAGGACTGGATGCGCGATGTCGAGCAGGGCGGGTTTGTCGTGCGCGGCACCCGCACCAATATGGTCGGCAACCGGCTGGTGCTGGTGACGCCAAAGGCCAAACCAGTGCGCCTGCGGATCGGGCGCGCCATGCCGATCGCGCGGGCGCTGGGCAACGGGCGGCTGGCCATGGCAGACCCCGACAGCGTGCCGGCGGGCAAATATGGCAAGGCGGCACTCACTAACCTTGGCGTATGGCCCAGCGTCGCTGGCAGAATCGCGCGCGGCGACAATGTCCGCGCGGCGCTGGCGCTGGTCGAACGGGGTGAGGTGCCGCTGGGGATCGTCTATGCCACCGACGCGCGGGTCGCCAGCGGCGTTGCGATCGTCGGCGCTTTCCCGGCGCGCAGCCATCCGCCGATCCGCTACCCGATCGCGCGCCTGACCGGCAGCCGCCACAAGGAGGCCGAAGCATTCCGCCGCTTCCTGCTCTCGTCAACCGGCAAAGCGATCTTCACCCGCTACGGCTTCACCGCCCGTTAAGATCAGGTCGCGGTATTCGACGCGATGAAATCGCTGACCTTGGGCGTGACCAGTTTCAGATGGCGGCGAGTTGATCGCTTCACCGGCGCCAGTCGATCCGCCGCATTATCGACAAGCATCTGCAAGCCTTCGTCGCTCAACAGCCCGCCGCGAATCAGGCAGCGATCGGCCAATACCTGCCGGAAGGCCGAATAGAGCGCCATGTCGGGTGGCGACGGGTCTGTCCAAAATGCGTCCAGCCCCTTCACACTGACCATGCCGGGCACCTTGTAGACCGCATGACCAAGGACCACGACCGGCTTGCCGCTGTTTAACGCCAGCGTGCCGACCGTGCTGTTGACCGTGACCACGCCAATCGCCTTTTCAACGACCTCGGCAATGTCCCAATCCGACAGATAATGAATGCGATCCGCGACGCCATAATCGGTCGCCAGACGCCGGATCAGCCGATCCCAGGCGACCAGGCCGGAATCGAGCGGATGTTGCTTGATGACCAGCAGGACGTCGGCGGGAGCATGATGGGCAAAGCTCTTGATGACGAAGCGCAACGCCGCGCGCATATCACCAAAGGGCGAATGGATGCGCAGCTGATAATCGGAATTGAGCTGCAATGGCAGGGTGAAATAGCGCTTCCCTTCGACCTTGGCCCAAGCTTGCGCTGACTGCTGCATATCGCGGCGGCGCATCATCAGTTTGCGCCCCCAGGACAGCGATTCCATCAGGAAACTGTGCGGCCGGTGCGTGCGGTAGAAGGGGAACAGGGGCCGCAACACCGCAGCGGCAAGGCCAGTGCGCATGGTATTGCGGGCGCGGGTGCTGAAATTGGACGGGATTGTCGGCTGATTCTCGTCCAGCGGGGGCAGGCCGCGTGCCTGCTCACGATACCATTGCGGGTCGAGCGGCAGGGTGGAATTGCCATTCACCCCGTCAGCCTGAAGCGTCAGGAAATCGGGGCGGATATAGCCCTCCTCCACCACATGGACGCGCAGGTCGCGCAAGCGCGCCATGCCATGCGCGCTGGCATGATAGGGGCGGCAGTCGCCGTACAGGATCAGGTCAGTGACGCCATGGGTGACGACGAAATCGTCGAAGAAGAGCGGCCAGTTGCGGAATGTGCCGCGATAGTCGGTCGCATCGCCGGGCCAGTCGACCTTGTCGCCGCCATTGATGTTGATTCGCAGCGCGGCATGGCCCCGCGCCCGCAAAGCGTCGGCCAGCATCGCGAAATAGGGACCATGCGGTCCTTGCAGGAACAGAAATGTCTTGGATGGGCGGTTAGCCATGTAGAAACTCAGCGGACAAGGTCATAAAACGTCGAAACTTCCCCTGTAGCGCCCGCAACGCGATGAGCCATGTCATCGGCGGCGTCGATCCATCCGCCATGCGATCCACCATGATTTCGGGACCGCACGGCAACCGCGTTACCGGATCTAGATAGCGAGGATAGAGAATGAGAGCGGCCGCGACAAGCTGATCCACGCTGAGTTGACGCCCGCGCCGCGCACTGGGCTGGGCCAGATCGCGCGTCAGCCCCCACCCCGCATAGAAGGGCATACCGTGGACCGTTACGGAACGGCCGCGCATCAGCGCCTCGAAACCGGTCAGGGAGGAGAGGACATGCAGTTCATCAATGGCCTGCACCAGCTCCATCAATGGCGCACCCGTGTCGATCGCATCGGCATGGGTGAGGACGACAGCCTCAGGCAAATGCCCCTTGCGATGCCCCGCCTGCACGTCGGGATGGGGCCGATAGATAATCCACGCGTCCGGTTCGGCCCGGCGCACCCGCATCAGAAAATCGAGATTGCCGTCGACCCCTGCCCCGCCCAGCCGCACCGACAGGTCGTCATCGACCTGGCCGATCGCCAATACCGTGCGCCTGCCCGCTGGCAGGTCGATCATCCGCCCCGCTTCCGGCCCATATTTGGTCACGCCGGTCGCACAGACACGTTCGCGCAGGCGGCGGGCGCGATCGACCAGTGCGGGTGGAAAGTCGTGCGTCGCCAGTAGCGTTTCCAGATCATTGGCGGCGCGCGCATTATAATAGATGCCGGTCCGATCGACCACGACGGAGCCGGGCGGGTGCAACCCCGCCCCCAGTCCGCGCGATCGCAGAAATCCATCCTCGACCCGCGCCAGCGCAACGCCCTGATCGGCGGCATCCTGCGGCAGGGTGACGGGAACGCGCGATGGCCAGACCGCCAGAGCGCCCTTGTCCCGCCGGGCGCGGCGCAGGCCCCGCTCGGCGGACAGGAAGGGCGGAGACGACATGCCGTCCCACAGGAAATGACGGATCGCGTCGCGCTTCCAGAAGGCCATGCCGCTGGCCGCCACAATGCCGCGATTGCCGTCGATATGCCGTCGCCAATCGGCCAGCTGCGTCACCGCCTGCATCGCATCGACCGGCTGGCCGGTGAAACAGTCGCGATAGCGGGCGGCGGCGATTCGCGCCTTGAGCGTAGCGCGCAAATGATCAGGGTCGATGACCGCGCCATCGGGACCGATGACCGGAACCCCCTGCAGCCCCGCGATCAACGCCAGTTCGTCATCAGCCTGCGCCTGGATCGACTGCGCCTGCGCGACCAGCGCCCAGGGATCGCACTCTGTCGCAACGGATCGGCCTCGCTCATCGGGTCGCGCGCCCCAGAATGTGCCGCCAACCCGCGCCGCAACGATCGCGTCCAGCACCGCGTCGTCGACCGGCGCACCCACCTCGCCCGCGGCCCGCAACAGGCTGACAGCCGCGAGAGACGTGTCGATGTCGGGAAAGGGCGGGGACCGCAGGAATGGCGTTGAAATCATGATGGCAGTCAGTTCATGGGCTTGGGCCGATGCAAGGTCAAGAAACAGAGCTTGTCACATCTTCCAGCAGATCGGTCACAATGTCGAAATAGTCGCGCCAGGTGGGCGCACGCCAGACCGACAGCCGGGCAAGTTGGGCCGCACGATCAGGCGAATCCGGCTGGCTGTAGTTGCGAATCGCCTTCATCCAGCCCAGCCCGTCGAGCGGATCGAGATAATCAGGGGCGTCGCCGCCCACTTCGCGATGGGCCATGATGTCGCTGCATATCACCGGCACGCCTGCGGCCAGCGCCTCGACCACCGGCATCCCGAAGCCTTCGGCAAAGGAGGGCATCAGCATCGCGCGCGCATTGGCGACCAGCGCCTGCATCCGCGTGTCGGACACTTCACCCGCTTCGATCACATGGCCGCGCAACGCTTCGGCGCGATCGAGCAGATCGACGACATTCTCATTTTCCCAGCCGCGCCGGCCGATCAACACCAGCACCGGGGCTGCATCGCCCAATTGCTCGACCAAACGCCGCCAGATGGTGAGCAGCAGCAGGTGATTCTTGCGCGGTTCGATGGTCGAGATATAGACGAAATAGGGGCGATCAGGCAGCACCTCATCCCGACCACCAAATATGTCCGGGGCATCCGCGCCGAAATGGGCGACGCGGACCGCCCGCCCCGCCAGGCCGTTCGCCATGTGCGGTTCCAGCGCGTCGATCGTCGCCTGGCTGTTGCCGATGATGCCGCTGGCAAAGCGGTCAATCGTGCCTACCCGCCGCCGATGTTCGTCCGCGCCCTGCGGCCGGGCATATTCGGGGTGGCTGAGCGGGATCACGTCATGCACCAGCGTCACGAATTTCGCCCCCTCGGCGCGCAGGATCGCGCCGACCTGATCAGCATCATCCAGATGGTGCGGCGACACTTGCAAATAGAGGCGCGGCCCGGTCGCGCGTGGCACCGGGCGGGGGCGCAGCGCAAACATATGCCGCACCGTCGCCGCCCGGCTCTCCCGCGCGTCGGCAACCCCGGCATTGCGCCATTTGGCCGCCGTGAAGGCCAAAAACTGCCGCACCGCCGCACTATCGAGCCGACCATAATAGCCGCCCGCCGGGTGGACCGCAGCAAAGGACAGCCGATCGGGAATCCGCTCCAGCAATTCGCGGGCATAGACATATTCCACCCGGTCGATGCCGGTCGGCGCGGGGTGGAAGGAACGCGACAGCAGGCGCGACAGGTCGAGAATGACCTCGCTCTCACCCCGTTGGCCCTGAAACAGCGGGCTGGCCCGTTTGGTGCGGAGCGCCAGCCGCGCACCGGGCACATTGAAGGGACGCAGACCCATATCAGCGTCCGCCGGCAAAAAGGGGCGCGCGCCCCGCAAAGCGATGGAGGCGCATCAGAGGTGCGCGCGAATCTCTTGCGCCAGCGCTTTGAGCGCATCGGCGTCCGCGAACCCGCCCTGCCCGTGCGCCGCAAATCCCGTTGCCTGCCCGGCCCAGCGCGGCACGATATGGACGTGGAGATGGAACACGGTCTGTCCCGCCGCCGCGCCATTGAACTGGGCGATATGCAGGCCGTCGGGGTTCAGCGCGGCACGGATGGCGGTCGCGACCTTGCGGGTCGTCGCCATCACCTGCGCCAGCGCATCCTCCTCAATCTCCAATATGTTGCGCGCCTTCGACCATTTGGAAATGACCAGCGCATGCCCCTTCGACTGCGGCTGAATGTCCAGGAAACAGAGCGTATCGGCATCCTCATACAGGGTGACCGAAGGGATCTTGCCCGCAAGGATGAGGGCAAAGACATTGCCCTCATCATAGACGCCGTCGAGGCTCATGACGCTCTCAGACCAGATAATGGGCGGTGGTCTTGGCGGCGACTTCCTCCGCCGTGACGCCGGGTGCCATTTCGACCAGCGTGAACGGGCTGTCATGGTCGGGGCGCTGGAACACGCACAGGTCGGTGATGATCATGTCGACCACATTCTTGCCGGTCAGCGGCAGGGTGCAGGCCGGGATGAATTTAGGATCGCCATTTTTGGACGTATGTTCCATCACGACGATGATCTTCTTGACGCCCGCGACCAGATCCATCGCGCCGCCCATGCCCTTGATCATCTTGCCGGGGATCATCCAGTTGGCGATGTCGCCATTTTCGGCAATCTCCATCGCGCCAAGGACGGTCAGGTCAATATGCCCGCCCCGGATCATCGCGAAACTGTCGGCCGAGCTGAAATAGGCGGTCTGCGGTACTTCGCTGATCGTCTGCTTGCCCGCATTGATCAGGTCGGCATCCTCCTCACCGTCAAACGGGAAGGGTCCAATACCCAGCATCCCGTTTTCCGACTGGAGCGTCACTTCTACGCCTGCGGGAATATGGTTCGCCACCAGCGTCGGGATGCCGATGCCGAGGTTGACGTAGAAACCGTCTTTCAGTTCCTTGGCCGCGCGGGCAGCCATCTCATCACGAGTCCATGGCATGATTAAGCGGCCTCCCTCTGGCGAACGGTGCGGAATTCGATTTTCTTGTCATAGGGCGCGCCGATGATCATGCGCTTCACATAAATGCCGGGCAGGTGGATCGCGTCCGGGTCCAGGCTGCCGGTTGGTACGACTTCCTCCACTTCGGCGACGCAGATTTTCGCGGCGGTCGCCATTGGCTGGTTGAAGTTGCGCGCTGTCTTGCGGAAGATCAGGTTGCCGCTCTCGTCAGCCTTCCAGCCCTTGATGATCGCCAGATCGGCGAAGATGCCGCGCTCCAATATATAATCCTGCCCGTCGAAGCTTTTAACTTCCTTGCCTTCCGCAACCGCCGTGCCAACGCCGGTCCTGGTGTAGAAGCCCGGAATGCCAGCGCCGCCCGCGCGGCAGCGTTCGGCCAGCGTACCCTGGGGACAGAACTCCACCTCCAGCTCACCAGCCAAATATTGCCGCTCAAACTCCTTGTTCTCGCCGACATAGCTGGCCATCATCTTCTTGATCTGGCGCGCGCGCAGCAGCTTGCCCAGGCCGACATTGTCGATCCCGCAATTATTGGATGCAATGGTCAGGTCCCTGGTGCCCTTTTCCAGAATCGCATCGATCAGCCGCTCCGGGATACCGCACAATCCAAAGCCGCCCGAAACGATCTGCATGCCGTCGAACAGCAGGCCCTCCAGCGCGGCCGCGGCATCGGGGTAGAGCTTGTTCACCATGCGGGTTCCTCCTGTTTCTCGGCAAACGCATAGGCACAAGCAGTGAGCCGGTCAATTTGCCGCAACCGCAAAAATTCGTCAGATGAGGCCGGCGAGCGGACTTGAAGGATCGGCATACATGCGCTTGCCCATGCGCCCGGCGCGATAGGCCATGCGGCCCGCTTCCACGCCCGCTTTCATCGCGGCCGCCATCAGCACCGGGTCTTTTGCTTCGGCGATCGCGGTGTTCATCAGCACGCCGGTGCAGCCCAGTTCCATCGCCTGTGCCGCTTCGGACGCGGTGCCGACACCGGCATCGACCAGCACCGGCAGCTTGGTGCCTTCGACGATCAGGCGGATGGTGACGCGGTTCTGGATGCCCAGCCCCGACCCGATCGGCGCGCCCAGCGGCATGATCGCGACCGCGCCGACATCCTCCAGCCGCTTGGCCGCGATCGGATCATCGACGCAATAGACCATCGGCTTGAAGCCTTCCTTGGCCAAAATCTCGGTCGCGCGCAGCGTTTCGACCATATCGGGATAGAGGGTGCGCGCTTCGCCCAGCACTTCCAGCTTCACCAATTCCCAGCCGCCAGCCTCCCGCGCCAGCCGCAGCGTGCGGATCGCGTCCTCGCCGGTGAAGCAGCCTGCGGTGTTGGGCAGATAGGTGATGACCTTGGGGTCGATATAATCGGTCAGCATCGGCGCCTTGGGGTCCGACACATTGACGCGGCGCACCGCCACGGTGACGATCTCCGCCCCCGACGCCGCGACCGCTGCCGCATTCTGCTCGAAACTCTTATATTTGCCGGTCCCCACGATCAGGCGCGAGCGGAACGTCTGACCTGCGACGGACCAGCTATCGTCTGCAAGCGAAGCAACGTCACCGCCACCGACAAAATGCACGATCTCCAGCTCGTCACCATCCTCGACCATGACCTGCGCCAGTGTCGATCGCGGCACGACCTCCAGATTGCGCTCCACCGCCACCTTTTCCGGCACGAAGCCCAGATCGCTGGCCAATTGGGCCAGTGTCAGCCCGTCGCGCACACGGCGATGTTCGCCATTGATGTGGATGGATATGGTGCCGTCGACGCTCACGATATGCGGTCCCGTTCATGCAAGATGGAAACGTGTCTCGACTTGGCGCGACACGAAAGGCTAAAGATCGTCGCCGCATATAGGGGCGCTTGTCCCCTGCTCGCAACAACCAAGGGGAACGCCGTGGCGGATACGCGCAAAATCTATGTGCTGAACGGTCCCAACCTCAACATGCTGGGAACGCGCGAGCCGGAAATATACGGCTATGACACGCTGGACGACATTGCCGAGCGGATGGAGGATGCGGCGACGCGCGCCCATGTCGCGATCGATTTTCGCCAGTCGAACCATGAAGGCCATCTGATCGACTGGCTGCAGGAAGCCAATCAGGATGGCGCCCATGCCGTCATCCTGAACCCCGGCGGGCTGACCCATACGTCGGTCGCGCTGCACGACGCGATCAAGGGCATTACCGTGCCGGTGATCGAGGTCCATCTGTCCAACCCGCACAAGCGCGAGCCATTCCGCCACAAAAGCTATGTCGGCATGGCGGCCAAGGGGACGATCGCAGGCTTTGGGCCGATGTCCTATATGCTGGCGCTGGAAGCCGCACTCGAACTCTAGCGGCCATCGCCCTGCTTCGGGCGAACGCTACAAAGTTGCGCTTTGGCGCAAATCGGCATAGGCGCTGGCCGCAATTATCACGTCTAGATGCGAAACAAGGGTCAACCATGAACGACAAGCAGGAAAAGGGCGCAATGCAGGTGGATGTCGCGCTGGTGCGCGAACTGGCCGCACTGCTCGACGATACCCACCTGACCGAGATCGAGGTCGAGGATGGCGATCGCAAGATCCGCGTCGCCCGAAAGGCTGGCGGCGGCGCGCCCATCTATGCGCCATCCTACGCCCCTGCCCCCACCGCCCCAGCTGCGGCCCCGGTGGCCGCGCCCGCCGCCGAACCGGCAGCACCCGCTGGCACGATGGTCCGTTCGCCGATCGTCGGCACCGCCTATCTGTCGGCCGAGCCGGGCGCAGCCCCCTTCGCCCGCATCGGCGCGCAGGTCGCCGCTGGCGAGACGGTCCTGATCATCGAAGCGATGAAGGTCATGAATGCGATTGCCGCGCCAACGTCCGGCACCGTCAAGGCGGTGCTGGTCGATAATGGCCAGCCGGTCGAGTTCGACCAGCCCCTGATCGTCATTGAATAAGGCCGCGACACCCATGGCCATTGAGAAGCTGCTGATCGCCAACCGCGGCGAAATCGCGCTGCGCATCCATCGCGCCTGCCATGAAATGGGCATCAAGACGGTCGCGGTCCATTCCACCGCCGACGCCGACGCCATGCATGTGCGGCTGGCCGACGAGGCGATCTGCATCGGACCACCTGCCGCGAAGGACAGCTATCTGAACGTTGCGGCAATTATCTCCGCTGCCGAAATTTCGGGCGCCGACGCGATCCATCCGGGCTATGGTTTCTTAAGCGAAAACGCCAAATTCGCCGAAATCGTCGAAGCCCATGGCATCGCCTTCGTCGGTCCCAAGCCCGAACATATCCGCACCATGGGCGACAAGATCGAGGCGAAGCGGACGGCTGGCGCTCTCGGCCTGCCGCTCGTCCCCGGTTCCGACGGCGCGATCAGCGATCTGGAGGAAGCCAAGGCGATCGCGGAAAAGGCGGGCTATCCGGTCATCATCAAGGCCGCGTCCGGCGGCGGCGGTCGCGGCATGAAGGTCTGCACCTCGCCCGATGACTTGGAAACGCTGATGCAGCAGGCCGGATCGGAAGCAAAGGCCGCTTTTGGCGACGCGACCGTCTATCTCGAAAAATATCTCGGCAATCCGCGCCATATCGAAATCCAGGTGTTTGGCGACGGCAAGGGCAATGCCATCCATCTGGGCGAACGCGACTGTTCGCTCCAGCGCCGCCACCAAAAGGTGCTGGAAGAGGCTCCCTCTCCGATCCTGAGCCAGGCCGACCGTGACCGGATCGGCGGTATCTGCGCCAAAGCCATGGCCGACATGGGCTATCGCGGCGCAGGAACGATCGAATTCCTCTGGGAAGATGGCGAATTCTACTTCATCGAAATGAATACCCGGCTTCAGGTCGAACATCCGGTGACCGAAATGATCACCGGGGTCGATCTGGTCCGCGAACAGATCCGCATCGCCGAAGGCAAGCCGCTCTCGGTCGCGCAGGAAGATCTGCGCTTTACCGGTCACGCCATCGAATGCCGCATCAATGCCGAAGATCCCCGGACCTTCGCGCCCTCGCCCGGCACCGTGACCCGCTATCATGTCCCCGGCGGGATGCATGTCCGCGTCGATAGCGGCCTGTATCAGGGCTATAAGGTGCCGCCTTATTATGACAGCATGATCGGCAAGCTGATCGTCTATGGCCGCACCCGCGAAGGCTGCATCATGCGATTGAAGCGCGCCTTGCAGGAATATGTGATCGAGGGGATGAAAACCACGATCCCCCTGCATCAGGCGCTGCTGGAGGACCCGGAGTTCCTGAACGGCGACTATAGCATCAAATGGCTGGAGGAATGGCTGGCGCGGGACGCAGGCTAACAGCCGACGGTTGCAAAATTATACCCTTTTGGTAGTATGCCGATGTTCGAGTTCGATCCCGTCAAAAGCCAATCCAATCGGGAGAAGCACGGGATCGACTTCGTCGCGGCGCAAAGCCTGTGGCTAGACGATCGACTGATCGTCATTCCGGCGCGTCAGGGTGAACCACCCGAACGGCGCTGGCTGGCGATCGGGCGTATCGACGGACGCCATTGGTCGGCGATCTTCGCCGAACGGCATGATCGCATCCGCATCATATCGGTGCGGCGGGCGAGGCGGGAGGAGATTAACGTCTATGACCGGGAAGAGCCTTGATGATCGCTTCGATAGCGGCGAGTCCGTCCTGCAGGATTTTGACCTGGCTGCCGCGACCCGCCCCAATCTGACGCTGCGCCGGGTCAATGTGGATTTCCCCAGCTGGATGATTACCCGGCTGGACCAGGAAGCGCGCAGACGCGGCGTTTCCCGGCAGGCACTGATCAAAACATGGCTTTCGGATAAATTGGATAGTGCGGCATGAAGGCCACCATCTGGCATAATCCCCGATGTTCCAAGTCGCGCGCGGCGCTGGCGATCCTTGCTGAAACGCCGGGCATTGACGTTAGCGTAGTGGAATATCTCAAGACGCCACCAAGCCGCGCTGAGATCGCGGCAGTGCTGGCCAAAGCCGGGGTGACGCCCCGCGATGCGCTGCGCAAGGGCGAGAGCGTGGTGAAGGACATCGCCCTCGACACCAGCGACGACGCCGCCATCCTCGATGCCATGGCCGCGCATCCGATCCTGATCGAGCGCGCCATCGTCATCACGGACAAGGGCGCGGTCATCGCCCGGCCCCCGGAAAAGGCGCGTGACGTCCTGTAACGTCACGACTGCGTAACATTGCCATGATTGAGGGCTTGCTTTGGCGGGAGGAAGCCGTAGCCTTCACCCCATGGCAAAGGAACCGGCATTGGCGACTATCGCCGTTTACAGCCTGAAGGGCGGGGTCGGTAAAACCACCTTCGCGATCAACCTCGCCTGGGCGTCTGCGAGCATATCGAAACGGCGAACCTTGTTGTGGGATCTGGACCCGCAGGCGGCGTCAAGCTGGCTGATTTCCACCGACAGCAAGAGCCGCGACGCCGCGCAGGCGATCTTCAGCAAGGATGTTGAGGTCCGCAAGCTGATCCAGCCATCGACCGTGCCGGGGCTGGACCTGATCGCGGCGGACACATCGCTGCGCAGCCTGGACCATCTGTTCCGCGAGATGGACAAGAAGAAGCGACTGTCCAAGCTCATTGAGAGCCTGGGCAAGGATTATGACCGCATCATCCTGGATTGCCCGCCGGGCCTCACCGAAACCAGCGAGCAGGTGCTGCGCGCCGCCGACCTGATCGTCATCCCAGTGATCCCGTCCCCCCTGTCGCAGCGGGCGATGGGCGAAGTCGCACGCTATCTGGTGCAACGCGGCGGCAGCCATGCGCCGATCCTGCCGGTCTATTCGATGGTCGATCGCCGCCGGACCCTGCATCGCAAGGCGCTGGACGAACAGCCCGGCTGGCCCGCCATCCCGATGGCCAGCACGATCGAGCAGATGACGGTGCGTCGCAAGCCGCTGGGCGCCTTTGCCCCGGCATCGCCGCCAGCCAAGGATTTTGCCGCGCTGTGGACCATGGTGGAACGACAGTTGCTGGGTAATTAGAGTGGGATGACTTCACCTTGACCCGTTCGTTTCGAGCGAAGTCGAGAAACCGCGCGCGAACGTTTCTCGACTTCGCTCGAAACGAACGGAGGTTGGGGGTTTCAACCTGAAGCCATCCGACTCTAGGCCCGCGCCCGCTCCTGCTGCGGCGGGAACAGGCCAATTGCGTCCCGCGCGGCCATGGGGCGACCGAAATAATAGCCCTGCACCTTCTTGCAGCCCAGTCGCCGCACCATTTCCAGCTCAACCTCGGTCTCCACGCCTTCCGCTGTGGTCGCCATGCCCAGACTGTCGGCCAGCGTCACGACGGCGCGGATGATCGCCAGGCTTTCGGGCGTATTTTTCGACGCGCCGACCACGAAGCTGCGGTCGATCTTGATCGTGTTGAAACGGGTGCGGCTGAGATAGCCGAGCGAGGAATAGCCGGTGCCGAAATCATCGAGCGACAACTGGATGCCAAGGCCAAGCAACTGGTCCAGCACCCGCAGAGCGCCCGCATCCTCATTCATGAACACGCTTTCGGTGACTTCCAGCTCCAGCCGTCGCGCTTCCAGCCCGCTTTGCGCCAGTGCCGATATGACCGCCGCCACGAAGCTGGGGTGAGTCAATTGTTCGGCCGACACGTTGACGGCAATGCGCACATCGTCGGGCCAGCGCATCGCTTCCATGCAGGCCGTGCGCAGCACCCATTCGCCGATCGGCGCGATCAGCCGCGCCTCTTCGGCGACCGGCACGAATTTCACCGGCGAAATCGGCCCCATTTCCGGGTGGGTCCAGCGCACCAGCGCCTCAAAACCCAACACCGCGCCGCTGATCGCATCGACCACCGGCTGGTAGAGGACATGAAGCTGATCCTTGGCCAGCGCCTCGCGCAGCGCCAGTTCGAGCAGTCGCCTTTCTTCCGCCTTGGCATGGAGTTGCGGTTCATAGGCGCAATGCAGCCCGCCGCCCTCGCCCTTGGCCCGATAGAGCGCCAGGTCCGCACTGCGGATCAGGGATTCCGATTCACGCCCGTCCATGGGCGAGATCGCCGAGCCGACCGATGCCCCGACATAAAGCATATGCTGATCGACCTGATAGGGGGCGGACAGCGCTCCAATGATGGCCGAGGACAATTGCCCGATACGATGGCTGTCAGCCACGGTGGGAATGACGACGCCAAATTCGTCGCCGCCGATACGCCCGCAAAATTCCGGGCCTGAACAAATTTGCCGCAGACGGCGCGCGACCTGGCTGAGCAGCTTGTCGCCGGTCTGATGCCCCAGCGTGTCGTTGATCGCCTTGAACCGATCGAGGTCGATCATCAGGAAGCCGCAGCCCGACGTTCGCCCCTGCGTCGCGGCCATCGCCTGATCCAGCACTTCGCGCAAATGGCTGCGGTTGGGCAGGCCGGTCAGCGGATCGAAGCGCGCCAGCATGGCGATCTTGTCCGCCGATTCGCGCTGCGTCGTGACGTCCGACGCGACGCCGCGAAAGCCCAGAAATATGCCGTTTTCATCATGGCGGGGCGAGGCGGACAATTCCCACCAGCGGGTCTGGCCCTGCACCTCGACCGGAAGGACCAGATTGCTGAAACTTTCGCGCCGCTTGAGATGGTCAGCCAGACTGTGCAGCCCGGCAGCGAATCGACCGCTTTCCCAGCCGCTACCAGCCAATATCTGGACCAGGGGTTCCCCTTCCAACTGGGCAGGCTCCAACCCCATGGTTTCGGCAAAGCGCGCAGAAACGCTGCTGATCCGACGCAGCGGATCGGTCTGCCACAACCAGTCGGCCCCGCCGCCCTCATATTCGCGCAGCAGCAGGCTGACGACTTCACTCTTTTCCTCCAGCTGCACCGTGGTGCTGTGCTGGCGCGCGAAGGTGCGGGCATAGATGACGCAGCCGACCAGTAGCGACAGCGCATAGCTGGTCGCCAGCGCGCGCAAAGGTAACTGACCACCGTCGTGGAACATGGCGAAAAGCCCCGCGATGCAGGGCAAGAGGAAAGCCGTAGCGGACAGCGGCGTCGCGGCATAGCTGATAGCGCCGCACACCATGATGCAGCTGATCACCGTCCAGAGCGCAACCAGCTCCTCCGTTTCACCCGATTGCGAAACAAGGACCATGCAGGCCGCCCACACTATGCCTTGCAACAGCGCGCCAAAGCCATGTCGGCGCAGATCGCGGGCCGTGAGGCCGATATTATTGGCTTTACGGCGGCCACGGTCGATCACGACCCCGACCAGGGTGCAGCCGATCAGCGCAACGCTCCACAGCCCCAGCATGACCGGCGAACAGCAATGAACAAAAACCTGCCAGATGAACAGCAGGGCGCACAGGTTCATGACCTGCCGCAGCAGGGCCACGCTGTCTGCGGTGCGCAGCTGCGATTCCAGCACCCGCGTTCCCGCGTCGCCACTTACACAGCAAAGACCCATCATCGCGCGCAGTGATGCACGCGCTTGGCGATCCGGTTCGGCGATATGGTCCTGCTTGCTACCCACGATCCCGCGATAGCAGCCATGGGTTATGATTTGGTAAGCCCGACGACCGCAAAGCGGCCGAGCGGTCAGGCCGCGATGTCGTAGGGTCGGATTTCACCGGTCAGATAGAGGTTGCGCGCCTTGGACCGGCTCAATTTGCCGGAGCTGGTGCGCGGCAGGGTGCGTGGCGGCACCAGTTCGACGACGCAGTTCATGCCGGTAATCGCGCGGACCCGCTCACGGATCTGGTCGCGCAGGCGGGAGCGTTCGTCATTGTCGGACGTGCGGCAATGGACCAGCACGGCGGGCGCTTCTTCCCCGCCCGGCGTGGTGATGGCGAAGGCGGCGATGTCGCCCTGCTTGAAGCCGGGAAGCTGCTCCACGGCCCATTCAATATCCTGCGGCCAGTGATTCTTGCCGTTGATGATGATCATGTCCTTGGCGCGACCGACGATGTAGAGATAGCCGTCGCTCAGATACCCCATATCGCCCGTGTCGAGCCAGACGCGGCCAGATGCATCGGGCGCCATGCAGGCGTCGGTCGCGGCCTGATCCCGGAAATAGCCGACCATCAGCGATGGCCCGGTGGTCCAGACCTTGCCGATCTGGCGCTCGTTCAGCGGGCCGCCATCCTCATCACGGATTTCCACGGTCATGCCGCGCGCGGGCTTGCCGCAATTGACGATGGAGCGGAAGCGCTGCGGGCGGCCTTCCGTCGCATCGCCACCTGAAAGATCGGTTTCCTCGACCAGTTCGACGATGATCCCTTCGCCCGGCGGCATGATGGTGACGGCCAAAGTCGCTTCGGCCAGGCCATAGCTGGGCAGGAAGGCGTTGGGCGAGAAACCGGCGTCGGCAAAGGCATCGACGAAGCTTTGCATCACGTCAGGGCGAATCATGTCCGCGCCATTGCCGGCCAGTCTCCACCGGGACAGGTCGAACCGGTCCTGCGCCTTGGTCTGGCTGGACATGCGACGGGCGCAGATGTCGTAGCCGAAGGTTGGCGAATAGCTGATCGAGGTGCCGTCATTGCGGCTGATCAGGTCCAGCCACGCCAGCGGACGGCGGGCAAAATCCTCGGTCTTCATATAATCGGTCGACACCTGATTGGCGACGACCGACAGGAAGCAGCCGACCAGCCCCATGTCATGATACCAGGGCAGCCAGCTGATGCAGCGGTCGCTGTCCTGCACTTCCATGCCATGGCTGTGCGCCGCCAGATTGCTGAGCAGCGCATGATGCGTCACGGCAACGCCATGGGGGAAGCGGGTCGATCCGCTGCTATATTGCAGATAGGCGATGTCCTGCGTCTGCGCCTGCGGCAGATCGGCAGGGATCACGTCGCGGGCGATGAAATCCTCGAATGCGATGCTTTCGACATTCTTCTGGCGACCGGATTCGCCAGCCATTTCAGCCAGTTCCTTGGGGAAGAGGAAAAGCATCGGGTCGCAGCTGGAAAGCTGGACGTTGAGCTGGTCGATATAGCTTTCCTTGCCGCCAAAGCTGGTCGGCAACGGCAGCGGCACCGGCCAGGCACCGGCATAGATGATGCCGAAGAAGAGCTGGGCGAAATCGACACCGGTTTCGGCGACCAATGCTACCCGGTCCTGCGGCTTGACGCCGTGAGCGATCAGGCGATGGGCGCAGCGAAGAGCGTCGCTGCGCAGCTCGCTGAACGGATAGGGCCGCGCCAGATTGCCACGGGCATCGTGGAAATTGAGGCCGCGAACGCCCTGCGCCGCATAGTCGAGCGCCTCGCCCAGCGTCTCGAAGTCCGAGAAGCGGCGCGGCAGATCATCAGTGGTCGGCGTCGGTGCCATCATCTCTTGCGAACCCGTCATATTGGTTTCACCCAATGTCATAAATTATGTGATCGGCGCGCCGCTATCATCTTTGACCGCGACATGCACCGGATATTGCATTCCAGTATCCCTTGTAGCGCACAAGGCACGGTGAAATTCCGGCCCGACTGTGGCATAAACATGGCGGCTGACGCATGATAGCGCGACATGACCAGCAAACGCCCCCGCCCGCCGCTTGACGAGGACAGCCTGCGCGAAGCCGCGCTGCGCTATGTCAGCCGGTTCGCGACCAGCCGGGGCAAGCTGCTCGCCTATCTGCAACGCAAGGTCAAGGAACGCGGCTGGGGCGGGGAACAGCCCGCCGACCTGCCTGCTTTGGTCGAACGGCTGGCGGCGCTCAGCTATGTCGATGACAGCCAATATGCGGTGATGAAGAGCGCGGCGCTGGGCCGCCGGGGCTATGGCGCGCGCCGGATCAACGAAAGCCTGCGCGCAGCGGGCATTGCGCCGGCCGACCGGACGGATGCGGACGCGCAGGTGGACGCCGAAACCTGGATCGCGGCGGAACGCTATGCCCGGCGCAAACGGGTCGGCCCCTATGCCAGCACGGTGCCGGACCCAAAGCAGCGGGAAAAAGCCATCGCCGCCTTCCTGCGCGCAGGCCATAGCTATGCGATCGCGCGGCGCTGGGTCGATGCCGCGCCCGGCGAAGTACCGGAGGCAGAGGAATGAGGGTTAATCCACTCCCCATGAGCCTCGAATCGCATTAGGCAGGCGGGATGACGCGCTTTCCTGCCCTGATCGCCCTCGCCCTTCTGGTCGCCTGTTCCACCCAGCCCCAGCCGGTCGAAAACAATGCCGCCAGCGCAGCGGCCCCCACTGCGCCGCTGCCTTTGGTGATCCAGACCGAAAAGGGCGCGCAGCGCTTCACTGTGGAGGTTGCCGCGACCCCGCAGCAGCAGGAAGCGGGCCTCATGTTCCGCAAGTCACTGGCCGACAATGGCGGGATGCTCTTCCCGATGGACCCGCCGCGCACGGCGAGTTTCTGGATGAAGAATACGCTGATCCCGCTCGACATGCTCTTCATCCGCACCGACGGGACCATCGCCTTTATCGGTGCCAACACCGTCCCTTATTCGCGCGAACCGGTGTCGGCAGGGGTGCCGGTCGCCGCCGTGCTGGAGCTGCGCGGTGGGCGCGCGGCGGAACTGGGGATCAGGGAGGGCGACCGTGTGCAGTGGGGTCCATGCACGCAGGCCGCACCGCGCAAGCAGGGCACGGTAGGCGGCTCCGATTTCTGCCCGCCAGTCCTTTAGGAGAGCATCCAATAACATCCGTTCGGGCTGAGCCTGTCGAAGCCTTGTCCTTCTTCTCATGAAGTGCGGCCCTTCGACAGGCTCAGGGCGAACGGAGATGTGGTGAATTGGTCCGGTTCGTTGCATCCCAATCCGACGTGCAATTCTCGCATATCCGCCTTGCCAATCCCCCGTTGCAGCGGCTAAGCGCGTGGGTCATGGGAATTCTCGGCAAGATCTTCACCTGGTGGGATGGCGCGACCATCGGCACCTCGCTGTTCACCGCTCGCAAGGGCCAGAAGATCGGCGAGGATATCCAGGGCAATGTCTATTATGAAGGCGGCAGCGACGTCCATGGCGTGCCGCGCCGCTGGGTGATCTATAACGGCGCGAATGACGCGAGCCGGGTGCCGGCCGAATGGCATGGCTGGCTGCATCACACGATCGAGGGGACGCCCGAAAGCTTCCTGCCGCCGCCGCGCATCTGGGAACGGGAATTCACCCCCAACGCCACCGGCACCGCGCTAGCCTATCGCCCGTCCGGCGCGATGGAAAAGGGCGGCCTGCGCCAGAAGGCGACTGGCGATTATGAGGCATGGAGCCCCGACGCATCATGATCCGCCGTCCGGCGGGGGCTTGGCTGTCGATCCTGCTTGGCGCGCCGCTACTGGCTCTGACCGCCTGTGGCGACAATGACGTGCCTGCCGCCAACCAGACTGGCCCAGTCCGGGTGCAGGGCACGCCGATCCGGTCAGGCGATGCCGCCACCCTGCCCGGCACGCCGATGGCCGAGCGCACGGCAGTGATCGGCCTGCTCAACAAGCGCAACGGCCTGACCCGCGACCTGACGATGAAGCCGGGCGAAGCGATGCGCGTGGGCGACGCGATCGTGCGCTTGCAAGCCTGCGAAACCAGCGCGCCATGGGAAAATGTGCAGGAAACCGGCGCCTTCGTGCAACTCGACGTACGCAGCAGCGCCGACGGCAAATGGCGGCGCAATTTTTCCGGCTGGCTATTCCGCGAACGGCCCGACCGCAATGTCGTGCAGCATCCGGTCTATGACGTGTGGGTCAGAAGCTGCGCGATGGCATGGCCCGAAAGCGGCCCCGATTCAGTGAAGATCGGCGGCAAGGGCGAACCGGTCGCCGCCTCCCCTGCCAGTGGCGCGAACGCCAGTTCCGCTGCGACGCCAGCGCCTGCCGACAGCACGCCCGCCCCTGCCCCCAGCGACACACCCTCGACCGCTGCGCCCAGCAACTGAAGATAGTCGCGCTGGGCGATCTCCACTGCGCCGAGCGAGTGGAGGTGGTCGGTCATGAACTGGCAGTCGAGCAAGGTGAAGCCGCCAAAGCGCAGCCGCGCCACCAGCCAGGCCAGCGCGACTTTCGACGCATCGGTGCGCCGTGACACCATCGATTCGCCAAAGAAGGCGCGGCCAAGCGACACGCCATAGAGGCCGCCGACCAGTTCCTCCCCTTCCCAGACTTCCATCGAATGGGCAAAGCCATGGGCGTGGAGTTGGCGGTAGGATTGTTCGATCGGGCCGTTGATCCAGGTCGATGGCCGATCCGGTGCGGCCTCTGCACAGAGCGCCACGATCCCGGCGAAATCGCGGTTGGCGGTCACCCGAAAACGGTCGCGACGCAGCGTTCTCGACAGTGAGTGCGACATATGGAAGCCGTTGAGCGGCAGGATCGCCCGGCGCTTGGGTTCGACCCAATAGACCTCCTCCGCCTCCCGATCGTCGGACATGGGGAACACGCCGATGGCATAGGCTTGCAGCAGGAGCAGCGGGTCGATCGTCATCACGCTACGCTCTAGCGCGAAGCATCCCGCCGGTCATCACCGGACTCGACAGGATCGCGCAAAAGCGCCACCACTATGCGGGCTTCGGGGGGAAGCAGGGACCATGGCACAGGACCGGACGGGCAGCGACGCCGCCAGCCTCTTTGCCTCGCCAGCACGGCTGCTGGTGGGGACGCTGATCTTTGTCGGCATCGTCTTTGTCGCGGCGGTATCGGCCTATGTCGCGGCGGGCTGGCCGGTCGCGGACGCCGCCTATATGGTAACTTTAACAATATTTTCAGTGGGTTATGGCGAAGTCCGGCCGATCACCACGCCCTATTTGCGCGCCGTCACAATCGCCACGATGGTGCTGGGCTGCACCGGGATGATCGTGCTGACCGGCGCGCTGGTGCAGATGTTCGCGGCCATTCAACTACGCCGATTGCTGGGACTGGATCGTATGCAGACTTTGATCGAACGGCTGAACGGCCATGTGGTGATTTGCGGCTTTGGCCGGATCGGCGTGCAACTGGCCAAGGAACTGCACGCGGCGGGCACACCCTTTGTCATATTGGAGCGTGACGGCGGCAAGATCGCCGAGGCGCAGGCGCTGGGCTATCTGTGCCATCGCGGCGAGGCGACCGAGGAAAGCGCGTTGCGCACCGCCCGCATCGACCGGGCGAAAATATTGGCGACAGTCCTGCCCGACGATGCTGCCAATGTGTTCATCACCCTGTCGGCCCGCAGCATGAATCCGGGCCTGGAGATTATCGCGCGCGGCGAGGCACCGACCACCGAAAGCAAGCTGCTGCACGCAGGCGCGGACAAGGTGGTGCTGCCCACCCATATCGGCGCGGAGCGGATTGCCGAAATGATCCTCTATCCCTCGACCGCCGGGTTCGTCGCCAATTCCGCCGAGATGGGCCAGATGAAGCGCGGCCTGCACGAATTCGGGCTGGAACTGGAAATGGTGGTCGTGCCGGACAAGGGCGCGATGACCGGCGTGACCGTGGGAGAGGCCGAACGGCGCGGTCGGGGCGCCTTCTTCGTCGTTCAAATCGACCATGCCAATGGCAAGAGCATCCAGCATCCCGGCGAGGAAGTGCGGCTGGAGGCGCAGGATCAGGTGCTGCTGGTGATGCGCGGCAGCCGCGTGTCGGCAGGCGCGATCTTCACCGCCCCGGCGCAGCGTCAGCGCACCGGGAGGACCTTCTTCGGTTGACGCGCCGGCGATTGACTTGGGGGATCGCGCGCCTACCCTCTCGCCCCATGAAAAGCCTTCGTCTCGCGGCGCTGCCGCTGCTGCTCGCTGCCCTGCCCGTACAGGCCGCGCCCGACCCCTATGCGGCGCGGATCGCCAAGGTGCTGAACGCCACGCCACTGATCGACGGGCATAATGACTGGCCCGAAGCGCTGGCGGAGAAGGCGAAGGATACGCGCTGGACGATGGACCTGACGCAGCTGGACCCGGCACAATATCATACCGACATCAAGCGGTTGAAGGCGGGCGGCGTCGGCGGGCAATTCTGGTCGGTCTGGGTGTCGGCGGACCTGCCGCAGGTGCAACAGGTGAAGGACACGCTGGACCAGATCGGCATGGTCCATGCGCTGGCTGAGCGCTATCCCCGCGATTTTACGCTGGTGACGACGGCGGCGCAGTTGCGCGCAGCGCACAAAGCAGGGCGAATCGGGTCGCTGATCGGGGTCGAGGGGGGCGGACAGATTGACGGCAGCCTGGCGGTGCTGCGCGCCTATCGCGGGCTGGGCGCGGCCTATCTGACCCTGACCCACAGCCGCACGATCGACTGGGCCGACAGCGCGACCGACAACCCGAAGCATGACGGGCTGACGCCCTTTGGCGAGGATGTGGTGCGCGAACTTAATCGCCTCGGAATGCTGGTGGATCTGAGCCATGTCAGCGAGGCGACGATGCTGGACGCGCTGCGGACGACGAAGGCGCCGGCGATCTTCTCCCACTCCAACGCCCGCGCGCTGTGCGACACGCCGCGCAATGTGTCGGACGCGGTGCTGAAGCAGGTGGCGGGCAATGGCGGCGTGGTGATGGTCAATTTCGCGGCGCAATATGTGTCCGAAGCCCGCCGCGTCTGGGGCGCGGATCGCAGCGCGGAGATCGCCCGCTATAATGCGCCGCCCTTTGGTGGGTTGTATATCGGCAATCCCGACGGTGCGGCAAAGGCGCTGGCGGCGTGGGAGGCGGCGCACCCGGAGCCAGTGGCGACGATCGGACAGGTGGCCGACCATATCGAGCATATCGCCAAGGTCGCGGGCCATGACCATGTCGGCATCGGCAGCGATTTCGACGGGGTGGGCGATCTGCCTGAAGGATTGAGCGGGGTGGAAACTTACCCGGCGTTGTTGGCGGAGCTGATGCGGCGCGGGTGGAGCGACGCGGATGTCGCCAAGCTGGTCGGCGGCAATGTGCTGCGGGTGATGGCTGCGGCGGAGAAGGTGAGTAGCTCCCTTACCCCTCTCCCTTGAGGGAGAGGGTTGCGGAGACTTGGCTGCTTGCAGCCCTAGTCGCAGCTGGGTGAGGGTGTAGCGGCGTCAGAGGGGCGCGCACGATCCGCGGCGAACCCCCTCTTCCAACTTCGCCTAACCCGCTACGCGGGTAAGGTTTCGTATCCTTCTCCCCCAAGGGAGAAGGGTTATGCCGCCTGCACCTGCGCCACCAGCGCCAGTACCTGTTCTGCATGCTCCTTCCGGCAGATCAGCAGGTCAGGCATGTAGACGTCGCGCTGGTTGTAGATCAACGGGCTGCCGTCGATACGGCTGGCGTGCAGGCCGTGGGCAAGCGCGACGGCGGCCGGGGCCATGCTGTCCCATTCATATTGCCCGCCTGAATGCAGGTAGATGTCCGCCTGCCCCAGGATGATCGCCATGGCCTTCGCCCCGGCGCTGCCCATCGGCACCAGTTCTGCGCCCAGCTTCTCCGCCACTGCCACCGCTTCGGCGGCGGGGCGGGTGCGGCTGACGACCATGCGGAGTTGATCGGGGGCGGGCGGCACCACGCGCGGCTGGTCGGTGCGGATGACGACGCCGCCATCCAGCCCCGGCAGCGCCACCGCGCCAATCGCCGCCTGCCCGTCGATCGCCAGGCCGACATGCACCGCCCAGTCGGCGCGGGCCTCGCCATATTCGCGGGTGCCATCGACCGGATCGACGATCCAGACCCGCGACTGGCTCAGCCGGTCCTCATTATCCTTTTCCTCTTCGGACAAGAGGCCGTCCTCCGGCCGCACCTCCCGCAGGGCGTGGCACAGGAACTGGTTGGCGGTCTGGTCGCCCGCCTTGCCCAGCGCCTTGGGACTGAACAGCCCCGATTCTCGCACGTCGAGCAGGATTTTTCCCGCAACCTCCGCCAGATGGACCGCGAGTTCCGCGTCGGTCATACCGCCGCTCATGGGATCAGCCTCGCGACGATGGCGTCGGCGGCTTCCTCGGCGCTCATCGCCACAGTGTCGACGCGGATTTCCGGGTCGAGCGGGGCCTCATAGGGGCTGTCGATGCCGGTGAAGTTTTTGAGCTGCCCCGTCCGTGCCTTCTTATAGAGACCCTTGACGTCGCGCGCCTCGGCATCGGCCAGCGGCGTGTCGATATGCACCTCGATAAACTCGCCCGGCTGCATCATCTGCCGCACCATGTCGCGTTCCGAACGGAAGGGCGAGATGAAGGCGGTGATGACGATCAGCCCCGCATCGGTCATCAGCTTGGCGACTTCGCCCACCCGGCGGATATTTTCCACCCGGTCGGCATCGGTGAAGCCCAGATCCTTGTTCAGCCCATGGCGAACATTGTCGCCGTCGAGTAGGAAGGTGTGACGGTTCATGCGCGCCAGCTTCTTTTCGACCAGATTGGCGATGGTCGATTTGCCCGCACCCGAAAGCCCGGTGAACCACAGCACGGCTGGCTTCTGGTTCTTCAGGCCCGCATGGAAATCGCGGCTGACGTCGGTGGCCTGCCAATGGACATTCTGCGCCCGGCGGAGCGAGAAGTGCAGCATCCCTGCAGCGACCGTGGCGTTGCTGATCTTGTCGATCAGGATGAAGCCGCCCAGCGTCCGGTTCTGGGCATAGGCCTCGAACACGATCTGCTTGTCGGTGGACAGGTTGGCGACGCCGATGGCGTTCAGATCCAGCGTCTTGGCCGCCAGATGCTCCATCGTGTTGACGTTGACCTGATATTTGGGCTGCTGGATGGTCGCGGTGACCATCTGCGTGCCGATCTTGAGCCAGTAGGAGCGGCTCGGCAGCATCTCCTCATCCGCCATCCACACGATGGTCGCCTCGAACTGGTCGGCGGCCTGGGGCGGATTGTCGGCGAGTGCGATGACATCGCCACGCGAACAGTCGATTTCATCGGCGAAGCAGAGCGTCACGGACTGGCCAGCGACCGCCTGATCCAGGTCGCCGTCCATCGTGACGATCCGCGACACGGTGCTGGTCTTGCCCGATGGCAGGACGCGGATGGCGTCGCCGGGCTTGACTGTGCCGGTCGCGATCAGGCCGGAAAATCCACGGAAATCCAGGTTCGGGCGGTTGACCCATTGCACTGGCATGCGGAAAGGCTTGTCGGCGTCGATCGCGCTGTTGACCTCGACCGTTTCGAGATGCTCGATCAGCGCCGGGCCGGTGTACCAGGGCGTATTTTCCGACGGGCCGGTGATATTGTCGCCCTTGAAGCCGGAAATCGGCATCGGCGTGAAGGCGGTGATGCCGATGCTGGCGGCGAACTCGGTATAGTCCGCAACAATCTTGTCGAAGATCGCCTGATCATAGCCGACCAGATCCATCTTGTTGACGGCCAGCACGATGTTGCGGATGCCGATCAGGTGGGCAAGATAGGAGTGGCGACGGGTTTGCGTCAGGATGCCCTTGCGCGCGTCGATCAGGATGACGGCGAGGTCTGCGGTCGATGCGCCGGTCACCATGTTGCGGGTATATTGTTCATGGCCGGGCGTGTCGGCGACGATGAACTTGCGCTTTTCGGTAGCGAAGAAGCGATAGGCGACGTCGATGGTTATGCCCTGTTCCCGCTCGGCGGCGAGGCCGTCGACGAGCAGTGCGAAGTCAATCTCCTGCCCCTGCGTGCCGACGCGCTTGGAGTCGGCCTGCAAGGCTTCGAGCTGATCCTCGAAGATCATCTTGCTGTCATAGAGCAGGCGGCCGATCAGCGTCGACTTGCCGTCGTCCACCGACCCGCAGGTGATGAAGCGCAGCATCGTCTTGTGCTGATGCACGTCCAGATAAGCGTCGATATCCTCGGCAATGAGGGAATCGGTCTGATAGACTGAATCGTTGGTGATGATGTCCGACATCAGAAATACCCCTCCTGCTTCTTCTTCTCCATGCCCGCGCCGCCGGCATCCTTGTCGATCGCGCGGCCCTGCCGTTCCGACGTGGTCGTCAGCAGCATTTCCTGGATCACTTCCGGCAGGGTGGCAGCCTCGCTCTCCACCGCACCGGTGAGCGGATAACAGCCCAAAGTGCGGAAGCGGATCGAGCGTTCGACCGGCACTTCGCCCGTTTCGAGCGGGAAGCGGTCGTCATCGACCATCAACAACATGCCGTCACGCTCCACCGTCGGGCGCTTGGCCGAGAAATAGAGCGGGACGATCGGGATGTCGTTCAGATGGATATATTGCCAGATGTCCAGCTCGGTCCAATTGGAAATGGGGAAGATGCGGATGCTCTCGCCCTTGGCTTTGCGGGCGTTGTAGAGGTTCCACAGTTCCGGGCGCTGGTTCTTGGGGTCCCAGCCGTGGGAGGCGGTGCGGAAGGAGAAGATGCGCTCCTTGGCGCGGCTCTTTTCCTCGTCGCGGCGCGCGCCGCCAAAGGCTGCGTCGAAGCCGTAGAGGTTGAGCGCCTGCTTCAGCCCTTCGGTTTTCCACATGTCGGTGTGCAGCGCGCCATGGTCGAACGGGTTGATGCCCCGGTCCTTGGCTTCCTGATTCTGATAGACCAGCAATTCCATGCCGCTTTCCTGCGCCATCCGGTCGCGCAGCTTGTACATTTCCTGGAATTTCCAGGTCGTGTCGACATGCAGCAGCGGGAAGGGCGGCGGCGAAGGATAGAAGGCCTTGCGCGCCAGATGCAGCATCACGGCTGAATCCTTGCCAACGGAATAGAGCATCACTGGCTTTTCTGCCTCCGACACCACTTCCCGCAGGATGTGGATGCTCTCGGCTTCGAGTCGCTCCAGATGGGTCAGGGTTTTTGCGTCTACCATGCGGTCCTCAGCTTGTTTGTAGGCATCTTATGGCATCAAGACCGAATCGCTGTACCTCCCATATGGGAGGATGTATGAACTTCTCTCATGCGACTGGATGATGGCGGACTTTTGGCGGCACTGCATGAGGGGATGTTCCAGCAACCGCTGTGGCATGATTTCCTGGAAAAGTTGCGGCTGCGCACCGGCGCTGTCTATACCATGCTGGTGTTTCGCCCGGTCGACAAGGATGCGATCGTCGAGCTGCATGCCGGGCCACCGCCGCCGACCGATCTCTACGCTCTGTTCGTGGGGAAATATGGGCGTGACCCTTTCCCCTATCGCCATATGCGCGAAGCGCGGGTCTATACGCTGGCCGAACTGCTGGAACAGAACGATCCGGTCCAAAGCGGTTTCCACCGCGAGGTCATGCTGCCCCAAGGCATAACCGACATGCGCTCTATCCGCGTCACCGAACCCAGCGGCGTGGACGGTCGGCTGACCTGCGCGGGCGGGCGGTCCATCGGGCCGGCGGTCAGCGCACTCCTGACCGCGCTGGCACCCCATTTGCGCATCGCTCTCCGCGCCTTCGTCGCGCTGGAGCGGGAGAAGTTGCGATCGACCTTGACGTCTGAAGCGTTTGGGCGACTCAATTTCGGCTGGCTAACGCTCGATGCGCGCTGCCGCATCATCGACATGACCGCCCATGTCGAACAAACATTCCAGCGCACCAACGTGCTGCGGCGCGGGCGCTATGACCGGCTGACCCCGGCGTCGCCACTGATAGACCGCGAACTGACCGCGCTGGTCAAACAGATGGCGGTTGATCCCGACAGCCGCCCGCGCGCCATCAACCTGAGCCGTGATCCATGGATGGACATATTGGTGGCGCCGATCCGGGGACGGTCGGTGTCGGCGGGATCGACCCCGGTGGCAATTGCGTATCTAAGCGGCGATCGCTGGTCGCAGGCGGACCGGTGCGAACAGTTGGTCGAACTGTTCAGCCTGTTGCCGAGCGAAGCGCGACTCGCCTGGGCGATCGCGCAGGGTATCCCCATCAGCGAGGCCGCCGCGAACCTGGGCATCACGGTGGAAACCGCGCGCAATTACAGCAAGAAAATCTATGCCAAAACGGGTGCGCGGGGTCAGGCGGAACTGGTGCGGATCGTGCTGACCAGTGTGCTGGCGATTGCGTGAGATGGGGAAGGCCCGATGACTACACCATGATCCGTTCGTTTCGAGCGAAGTCGAGAAACCTGCGCGCGACGTTTCTCGACTTCGCTCGAAACGAACGGTGACGCGGCTTCTACCCTCTAACGACCATGACTCACACCACCCCCGCCTCCAGCAACCGGATCGTTCCCGCCCCCGCATCAATCTCCGCCTGCACGCCGACGGGCAGGCTAAACTGATTGGCCACATGGCCGAACAGCGCGCCCTGAAAGGCCGGGACGCCTAGCGGCGCCAGATGCTGTTGCAGCACTTGGGACAAAGTGAAGCCGCCATAGGAGGGACCAGCGGCGGTGCAGCCGCTGCACTGGCCGAACACCACGCCCGCCAGTTTCCCCAGCACGCCGCCCAGCGCCAGCTGGGTCAGCATCCGGTCGATGCGATAGGGGGCTTCGTCAATATCCTCGATAAACAGGATCGCGCCGGTGAAGTCAGGCAGCCAGCCAGTCCCCATCAGCGCCGCCAGCACGGTGAGGTTGCCGCCCAACAGCCGCCCGCGCGCCACGCCGGGGCGGAAGGTGCGGATGCGGCCCGTGCGCTGGACCAGCCGTTCCTCCATGCCCGGCGGATTGGCGAAGGTCGGGGTAGCCCCGTCGAACGCCACGGCGCGGAATGCATCCCAGGACAGTTTGCCCCAGCTGCTCGCGGCATTGGGTCCATGGATGGTGGTGAAGCCCGCCTTCGCCGCGAAGGCGAGATGCAGCGCGGTAACATCGGAAAAGCCGACCAGCAGCTTTGGATGGGCGCGGATCGTCGCGAAATCGAGATAGGGCAGCAGACGCGCGCACCCCCAGCCGCCGCGCACCGCGAATACGGCCTTGACCGACGGGTCGGCATACATGGCATTGATGTCCGCCGCCCGGTCCGCATCCTTGCCCGCCAGATAGCCATGGCGCTGCGCCAGATGCGGGGCGTCCTTGGGTTTCAGCCCCATGGCGAGGATCGTTTCGCGCACCAGATCGAGATCGAACCCGTCATCGGTAAAGCCCGCCGGTTCGATCAGCCCGACCGTGTCGCCGGGACGCAGACGCGGCGGCTTGACCAGCGCTGGCGGCGCAACCGGGGGTGCCTTGGCGGCGACCAGCAATGCGCCCATCCCGGCCATCAATGCGCGGCGATCCATGGCAATCGTCAAAAGCTGCTCCTGTCCTTGCGCCGATAGCCGCCACCCGTCCACAACAGATCTATGTCGGGATAATGGCAATCCCCCGTTGGCGGACGACCAAAGGCCAGAAACACGCAATCGCCATCGCTTTCGTTCAGCAGATGATGGCCGTTCGCTTCACCCTTGGGAAAGGCCGCCATATCGCCTGCGCGCATGAGCGTGCGGGCCTCATCCTCGACCAGCACCGCCTCCCCCGCCAGCATGACGACAAATTCATCCTCATCCTCGTGCCAGTGACGTTGGGCGGAGGCGCCGCCGGGTTTCAGCACGACATGGCTGACGCCAAAGTCGGTCAGGCCATGGGCCGGTCCCAGTCGCCGCACCCATCGCTCTGCCACGGCCGCGTCATGGGGGGCGGGATAGCCGGTGCTGTTGGTCGGCACGATATGCTCTAGCGCGATCCGGGGCATGACCTGTCCTCCTGCTGCTGGCCAAGCGGTCCTCCATTCGCTAACGCCGGGGCATGACCATGACCAGAGCCAATGATGATGTGGTGGCGCTTGCCCAGCGCCTGCTCGCCTGCCCGTCCGTAACCCCCGCGACCGGCGCGGTGTTCGCCGCGCTGGAGGATATGCTGGTGCCCCTGGGCTTTACCGTGGACCGTTTCATCGCGGGAGAAGCACCTGACGGGCCGGTCGAAAATCTGCTGGCGTGGCGCACTACCGGCGCGGGGCCGCATTTCGCCTTTGCCGGGCATCTGGACGTAGTGCCGCCCGGTCCCGGCTGGACCAGCGATCCGTTCGTGCCGCAGGTACGCGGCGACCTGCTCTACGGACGCGGCGCGGTGGACATGAAGGGATCGATCGCCGCCTTCGTCGCGGCGCTGGCCACCCTGCCCGACGATCTGCCCGGCACGATCAGCCTGATCATCACCGGGGACGAGGAAGGCCCGGCAGTCTATGGCACGCTGGCGCTGATGGAACGGATGGCGGCGCGCGAATTGCGCCCGGACCTTTGCGTCGTCGGCGAACCGACATCGTCCGCGCGGCTGGGCGATGTGGTGAAGATCGGACGGCGTGGGTCGGTCAATATGTGGATCAACGTCGCAGGCACGCAGGGCCATGTCGCCTATCCGCATCTGGCCGACAATCCCGTGCCTCGCCTGGTCCGTATCCTCGCCGCGATCGACGCACTGGTGCTGGACGAAGGGACCGACTGGTTCCAGCCCAGCAATATCGAGATAACCGACATGGAGGTCGGCAACCCGACCACCAATGTCATACCGGGTGCCGCAAATGCGCGCATCTCCATCCGCTTCAACGACCAGCATAGCGGCGCGTCGCTGGTCGACCGCATCAGCGCGATCGCGGCGACCGAAGGCGGCACGGTGATGGCCAAGATCAGTGGAGAACCCTTCCTGACTGCGCCCGGTACATTGTCCAGCTTGGTGTCGGGTGCGATTCGACAGGTGACGGGCGTGGACGCGGAACTGTCCACTACGGGCGGCACGTCCGACGCCCGCTTCCTCTCGCGCCTGTGTCCGGTCGTGGAGTTTGGCCTGAACAATGCGACCATGCACAAGCTGGACGAGGCCGTCGCGGTGCAGGATCTGCGCGATCTGAAGGAGATTTACCGGCTGGTCGTGGAACGGGCGTTGGGCTGAGGAGAAGCTATCCCGCCCCACGCTCCAGCGCGGCGGGCTGCGCCGTATAACGGCTCAGATAATCCTCTTCACCCGTCGGCATCGCCAGATGATAGCCCTGAAACAGGGTGCAGCCGATGACGCGCAGCATGTCCATCTGCGCCTGGTTCTCAATGCCTTCGACGACCACTTCCATCCCCAGCCCCTGGATGAGGCCCACGACAGCGGAGCAGATGGTTCGCGCTTCGGCCGATGTCGCGATGTCGCGCACCAGGCTGCGGTCGATCTTGACCCGATCGACCGGCAATTCCTTCAGCCGCGACAGGTTGGAATAGCCAGTGCCGAAATCGTCGATGGCGATGCGCACGCCGTCGCGGCGCAGCGCGGCAAGCTGGTCCAGCACGCGCGGCTCCATCTCCATCGCCAGCGATTCGGTGATTTCCAGCTCCAGCATCCCTACCGGCACCTGATGCGTGGCGATGGCGTGGCGCAGGCGCAGGAAAAAATCGGCCTGCCCCAGTTCGCGGGTCGAGATATTGACGGCGATCCGTTGATGGATGCCGGCGCGGGACCAGCGGGCAGCGGTTTCGCACACCCGGTTCATCACCCAGTCGCCCAGCGCGACGATCGCGCCGCTTTCCTCCGCCACCGGCACAAACGCGCCGGGCATGACGATATTGCGTTCGGGATGCGCCCAGCGCACCAAGGCTTCGGCAGTGACCGCGCGGCCGGTCAGGACGTCGATCTGCGGCTGGAACTCCAGCAAAAATTCGTCGCGTTCCAGCGCCAGCAGCAGGTCGCGCTCCAGATCGGCCCGGTCGGACGCCTCCAGCGCCAGCGCGTCGCTATACATTTCCGCACGGCCGCGCCCCTCATGCTTGGCATGATACATGGCGATGTCGGCGGCGCGCAGCAGGGTGGAAAGCGTGTCGCCATGGTCGGGATAGCAGGCGATGCCGATCGACGCACCCAGATCGACATGCTGGCTGCCAAGGTCGAACCGTTCGCTCAGCGCAAACTGGATGGCGCGGGCGATCCGAGCGGCGGCATTGTGGCCGGACAAAGTGGGGAAGAACATCGTGAATTCGTCACCGGCGAGGCGACCGATGACCGCATCGCCCATCCCCGCGCCGATCTGCGCCATCACCACTTCGCGCAGGCGGCCCGCGACGCGCGCGAGCAACTGGTCGCCTGCGGCATGGCCCAGCGTGTCGTTGACGCTTTTGAACCCGTCAAGATCGATGAAGAACAGGGCGGCCATGCCCCCATCCTCGCGCTCGGCAAGCAGGCGTTCGACCTGACGGCAGAAGCTGGTGCGGTTGGCAAGGCCCGTCACCTGATCGAACAGGGCAAGCGCCTGGACATGGTCTAGATTGGTGCGGACCTGACTGAACAGGCTTTCGAGCGCGACCGACAGATCGGGCAGTTCCAGCCCGATTTCGCGCGGCACGCGCGACTGGAGATCGCCATGGGCGGCGGCGAGCAGGCGTTCGGTGGCGGCGTCGATCGCGGTGGCAGTCGTCGCAATGGTGCGGCTCGCGGAAGCCCAGCTCATCGTGCCGCAAAGAATGGCGATGATCAGCGCGCGGCCAATCTGGACGATGTCGTCCTGCGCGCCCGGCGTGTAACCCAGCACCAGCGACAGAATGAACACCAGCGCCCCTGCGGCGCAGGCAAAGGCAGCAGCGCGGCTTTTCAACGTAACGCCGTGCATCTGCCTCCTTACCCCCGCAAGTGATCCCGAAAGAGGATCATGATCCGCTGGATATGAAGGACGGTGGTTAAGAAAAGATCAGCGAAAGCCGCGAAAGCCGTTATTTTTTCCGGCGTAAAACTAGGTAAAGCGCGCCATCGCCGCCATGGCGCGGATGGGCGACGCGGACGCTGGCGATGCGGTCGGCGTAGGGGCTTGTTTCCAGCCAATGGCCGATTTCCGCGCGGATCGCGCCGCGCCGTGATGCCCCGTCCGCCGCGTTTTTGGGCGGCTTGCCCGTCACGATAAGGAGCACGCGGGCGTCCCGCGCCAGCCCCGACGCAATCGCCTGATTGAGCCGCACATGCGCCGCCGACAGGCTGTGGCCGTGCAGGTCGATGCTCATGTCCGGGTTGATCGTGCCGCCGCGAATCCGCTTTTCCCAGCCGCTATCCAGCACCGATGCGGGGGTGCGACTTGGTGTCGGGGCCGGGGTCAAGCGTGGGGGCGGCGTTAACCCTGTTTTGATCGCGATCGCGACCGGCTGGCTCGGCAGCGCAGGCATGACCCGGCCATGGGGGCGGATCGGCCGCACCGATCGGGTCAGCGCGGTCCAGAGCGCGGCTTCATCGGGGGACAGGTGCCGCCGCGCCATCGAACGACCGGTCAGGGCCGGACGAGGCGCGCCGCCGAGCCGATCGGCAGCAGCACAAGCGCGCTGCCGCGTGCCGACATGCCGCCGGCAATGCCCCGCGCCCGCGCGCCCGCGCCCCAGAAACTGTCGAAGCGGTTGGCCCCCTTGATCGCGCCGCCCGTATCCTGTGCGATCCACACGCCATTGGGTTCGGCGCGGTCGAGCGAGAGCAGCACTGGCGCGCCCAGCGGCACGAATTTGGGGTCGGCGGCAACCGTTCCCTCCGCCGTCACCGGCACGCCCAGCGCGCCGATCGGCCCTGCGCCGGTCAGTTCGCGAAAAAAGACAAAGCTCTTATTTTCGTTCATGATTCCCGCGCCCTCGACCGGGTTGGCGCGCAGATATTGCATGATGTCCTGCATCGACCCGGCCTGGATCAGGCCGCGATCCTTCATCAGCTTGCCGATGCCGCTATAGTCGCGGCCATTCTGCCCGTCATAGCCGATCCGCATGACGCTGCCGTCGGGCAGGTTGAGCCGCCCGCTGCCCTGCACCTGGAGGAAGAAAAACTCCACCGGGTCAGCCGCATAAGCCAGCTCCAGCCCGCGACCGGCCAATGCGCCCGCCACGATCTGGGCGCGTTCGTTATAGGGGATGAATTTGGTGCCGGACACCTTGCCACGGATCGTGCGACCTTTCAGGCTGTCGCTGAACTGGCCGAGATCGACGTCGATCAGGTCGGTGGGGCGGCGATAGATCGGCACCTCATAGCCGGGCTGGCGGGTGCGCGATCCGGCGATTTCCGGCTCATAATAGCCGGTGACGAAAGCCGCGCCGGGGCCGACCTGCACTGCTTCAAAATAGCGCGAGAAAAATTCGCTTGCACTGGCGTCGGGCCAGCTCGACGCCGCCGCGCAGGCATTGTTCCAGTCGGACCCCTTGGTCAGGCCGCTCTGGTCGGTGCGGCGCATCAGCGTGGGGCAGGATATGCGGAAGGCTTCGAGCGCCAGCCGCGACCTTTCGCCAGACGGTATCAGGCTGGCAATGTCGGGACCGCGCGTCACGCCAAGGCCCGCCGCAGTGCTGCTATCCAGCGCCGGATCGGCAGGCATTTCGACCGGCAGGGTCGGGCGCGGCGTAGCAGGGGTCGGGCGCGTCGCTTCGCCGGACGGCACAGGACGCGACGGCGTAGCGGGTCCGCTTGCCGAGGGCGGGATCATCCCGCCTGCGCACGCGGACAGCGCCAGCGCTGCGATCAGCGCGCCCGCCGAATGCCGGAAACTCATGCCGCGATCACGCTTCGTCGGTTTCGCTAAGCTTCCAGTTGGGATCGGCGCTGCGAATGTCGCGGGTAAAGGTCCAGATGTCGTTGGTGCCGACCGCGTCGGTCATCGACCCGGCGACGACATTGCCTTCCTTGTCACGGGTGACGGCGGCGATGTCGGCCTCAAACCGCAGCGCGACCTGGGCGATGCGGCCATCGACCGACGCCTCGACAATCTGCGCCTTTTCGATGCGAACCAGCCGGTTGTCGAGGACATGCCCCTCCGCCTCACGGGCAGCGATCGCCTCGTCAAACGAGGCGCGCACATCTTCGTCACACAGCCAGGCCAGCTCATCGCGGTCGCCGCGCCAGAAGGCTTCCAGCACCATGCGATAGGCGCTCTTTGCGCCATCGACGAATTGCGGCACGTCGAAACTGCGGTCGGCGGCGATCAACGCCCGAACACCCATTTCAGCGCCCGGTGCGATCAGTCCATCAGCCAGCCGCACCGAATCGCCCGCCATTTCAGTGGCGGGGCGCGGTTGCAGGACCGTCACCTTGGCGCGGTCCTCCGCCGGGCGCAGCGCAGGCTCCTGTTCGTGCCCGGTCCGCTTGCCGAGAACGGAATAGAGCCGCAGCGCCAGAAAACCGGCGATCATGGCGAGGATGACAATCACATACACGGAAGGCTATACCCTTTGTGTGGGGACAATGTTCCCACCAACATAGGCATGTTTGCACGCAACTTCAAATAAAGGGTTACGCGGCGTGGCATTGCCCTGCCCTTCTGCCCCTGCTAAGCGCGCGGGTCATCGCAAAGGGGGGCTTGCCGCCCGCCGGACAACAGGGAAAGCCAGGACAGACGATGGCCGACGAAGTCGACACCAACTACACCGTGAACACCCAGGTCAATGGCGCCGACACCGCGCCGCAGATCGCGCTGATCAGCCAATATGTGAAGGACCTGTCGTTCGAGAATCCGAACGCACCGGCCTGCTACCAGTGGCCCGACCAGCCGCAGATCGACGTCCAGTTCAACATCGGCGCCGACAAGGTTGGCGAAGAAGTGCTGGAAGTCTCGCTCAAGATCGAAGTGAAGGCCGTCGCGCCACAGGGCACCGCCTTTGCCGTCGAACTGCTCTATGCCGCTTTGTTCGGGATGCGCAACGTGCCGGAGGATCAGGTCCAGCCCTTCATGCTGGCCGAAGCCCCGCGCCTCATCTTCCCCTTCGCCCGCCGGGTGCTGGCCGACGCGATCCGCGACGGTGGCTTCCCGCCGCTGCTGCTCGACCCGATCGATTTTGGCGCGCTCTATTTGCAGCAGGCGCAGGCGATGGAACAGACCGTCGGCGAGCCTGCCGGTCACGCCTGAACGTCATGATACCTCATCCGTTCGCCCTGAGCCTGTCGAAGGGTCCGGCTGAACGAAGTCGAAGCCCCTTCTCTACGTTCAGGGGAGGGCTTCGACTTCGCTCAGCCCGAACGGGATGCGGGATTTTTCCATGGGCCTGCTAAGAGCCACCTCCACCATCGGCGGACTGACGCTGGTCAGCCGGATATTGGGGATGGTGCGCGACATGGCTGTAGCGCGCTTTCTGGGCGCGGGGCTGGCGTCGGACGCCTTTCTGATCGCCTGGCGCCTACCCAACCTGTTCCGCGCCCTCTTTGCCGAGGGTGCCTTTGCCGCCGTGTTCGTGCCGATGTTCAACCGGACGATGGCGGAAGGGGACAAGGACATACCGGGCAGTGGCAAGGCGGTCGCGGTCGCCTTTGCCGGGCAGATTTTGTCGATATTGTTCCCGGTGCTGGTCCTTTTTTCCCTGCTCATGATGCTGCTGGCCGCGCCGGTGGTCTGGGCGATGACCGGGGGCTTCCCCGATGGCGGCCCAGCCAAGTTCGACCTGGCCGTCACGCTGACCCGCATCACCTTTCCCTATCTGGCGCTGATCAGCCTTGTCTCGCTGCTCGGCGGTATATTGAATTCGCTCGACCGTTTCTGGGTCAATGCCGCCGCCCCGGTGCTGCTGAACCTCTGCATGATCGGCGCGGTGGTGTTTTTTCGCGGCGCGACCCCGATCGAGACCGCGCATACGCAGGCGATTGCGGTCACCGTCTCCGGGCTGTTGCAACTATTGTGGCTGATCTGGGCCTGCCGCCGCGCGGGCGTGGTGCTGCGGCTCCAGCGCCCGCGCCTGTCGCCCCAGGTGCGCCGGTTGCTGGCGCTGATCGGCCCGGCGGCGCTGGGCGCGGGCGCGATCCAGTTCAACCTCTTGATCTCCACCAGCCTTGCCGCCCGCTTCCTGCCACAGGGGGCGGTCAGCTATCTTTATTATGCCGACCGGCTGAACCAGTTGCCGCTGGGCCTGATAGGCATTGGCGTTGGCACCGCCATCCTGCCCGCCCTGTCGCGCCAGATCGGGTCGGGCAATGAACAGGCTGCCAGCCATACCCAGAACCGGGCGATGGAGTTGGCGCTGTTCCTGGCCCTCCCCGCCGCCGTCGCGCTATGCCTGTCGGCAACGCCGCTGATCCGCGGGCTGCTCCAGCATGGTGCCTTCACGCCCACCGACACGATCGGCGCGGCTGGCGCACTTGCCGCCTTCGCCTTGGGTGTCCCCGCCTATGTGCTGATCAAGGTGCTGACGCCCGGCTTCTATGCGCGGCAGGACACCAAGACGCCGGTGCGGGTCGCGGTATTCTCCATGCTGTTCAATCTGGTCGGCAACCTCACCCTGATCTGGCCCTTCGGCCATGTCGGCGTGGCGATCTCCACCGCGATTGCCGCCTGGGTCAATGTGCTGATCCTCTACTGGCTGCTCCACCGCCGCGACCAGTTGCGGATGGACGCGCGGTTCCGGGGCAAGGCGCTGCGCATCATCGCCGCCAGCGCGATCATGGGCGGCGCGCTGCTGCTGCTCAATCCGCTGGTCGATCCCTATATGGCGGGCAGCCTGACCCAGCGCGTCATCGCGCTTGGCCTGTTGTGCGGCATTGGCGGTCTGGTCTATGGGGCGGCGGCCCTGATCGTCCGGGCCTATAGTATCAGCGAATTGCGTGGCGCCCTGCGCCGTGCGCCCAAAGCGAGTTAATCGACCCATGCGCGTCCTTTCCGGCATCCAGCCCACCGGCAATCTGCACCTTGGCAATTATCTGGGCGCGATCCGCAACTGGGTGAAGATGCAGGACGAAATGGATGCGGAGAGCGAATGCTTCTTCTTCCTCGCCGACATGCACTCGATCACCGTGCATGAAGGGCGCGAACAGCGAATCCGCAACGTGCGCGACATGGCCGCCGCGCTGGTCGCCGCCGGGATCGACCCCGACCGGTCCGTCCTGTTCAACCAGGCGCGCGTCCCCGCCCATGCGGAACTCTGCTGGTTATTGAACGGCACCGCGCGGATCGGCTGGCTCAACCGCATGACCCAGTTCAAGGACAAGGCGGGCAAGGACCGCGAAGGCGCGTCGGTCGGCCTGTTCGTCTATCCCGTGCTGCAAGCCGCCGACATATTGCTCTATCAGGCGACCCATGTGCCGGTGGGCGAGGACCAGAAACAGCATCTGGAACTGTGCCGCGACATCGCGACCAAGTTCAACACGGATTTCGGCGCAGACGTCTTTACCCTGCCCGCGCCGATCATCCCCAAGGAAAGCGCGCGCATCATGTCGCTGCGCGACGGCACGGCGAAAATGTCCAAGTCCGATCCGTCCGACCTAAGCCGCATCAACCTGACCGACGATGATGATGCGATCATGGCCAAGGTGAAAAAGGCCAAGAGCGATCAGGACATGCTGCCTGAGACAGCCGAAGGGCTGGCGGGACGTCCCGAAGCCGCCAATCTGGTCGGCATATTGGCGACGATGACCGGTCGCACCACCGACGCGGTCTGCGCCGAATTTGCCGGCAAGGGCTTTGGCGCGTTCAAGCCCGTGCTGGGCGAGGTGCTGGTCGAAACGCTGCGCCCGATTCGCGATCGTTTCATGGAGCTGCGCACCGAGGATGCAGCGCTCGACGCGATCCTGGACAAGGGCGCGGCCAAGGCGGCGACGGCGGCAGAACCCACTCTGCGTGCGGCCTATGATGCGATGGGGTTGATGCGCTGACGGGTCTGACCGGTCGGCAACGTCCCTGACCTGACAGAACATGCTTTGCGCCCGTTCGGTTACTTCGTGCGTTCAAATGATGTTCAGTTGCGTTTTGCTATCGCACGGCGCACATAGTTCATTAGGCTCCATGCCTGGTACAGGACGCAGAAAAATGACCCGTTTCAAGAAGTTCGGCATGTTCGCGGCCCCCGCTCTGGCGCTGGCGGCGCTTTCTGGCTGCGCCACCCCGTTCAAGGCAGACGTCGCCCGTTTCCAGCAGCTCCCGGCTCCTGCGGGCCAGAGCTTCACGATCGTCGCGGATAATCCGCAACTGGCTGGCGGCCTTGAATTTTCCCATTATGCCGCACTGGTCGGCCAGCGGCTGAGCCAGACCGGCTATGTCGCGGCCAGCGATCCGGCCAGCGCTGACTTGATCGTCCGTGTCGCCTATGATGTCGACAATGGCCGTGAGAAGATTCGTTCGACCGGCTTTGGCGGTCCCTATGGCGGCTGGGGCGGCGGCTTCGGCCCTGGTGGCTGGGGTGGCCGTTGGGGTCGCCCATGGGGCTATGGCTTTTATGACCCCTGGCTGTTTGGCGGTAGCGGCTTCAATGACGTGTCGAGCTACACCGTCTATACCAGCGACCTCAGCATGAAGATTGATCGCGCCGCCGACAATCGCCGCCTGTTCGAGGGCAAGGCGAGCGCACGGTCGCTGTCCAACAAGCTGACCTATCTGGTCCCCAATCTGATCGACGCGATGTTCACCAACTTCCCCGGCCAGAATGGCGAGGATGTGAAGATCACCCTGCCGCCCGAAAAAAAGGGCTGAGGCAGGCGCAAGTTACGGGGCGGCTCCCAGCCTGACCCGATTGGCCCGGCGATCCAGCGCGATTGTCGGGCCTTCTTTTTTGGCGGGGAGCGTGCCCCTGCCCCCTCTCCCTTGAGGGAGAGGGATGCGCAGACTTGGCAGCTTGCTGCCTAGTCGTAGCTGGGTGAGGGTGTACCAGCCTCCCGGTCGCGCGCGCCTCTAGCGTCGAACCCTCTCATCCAACTGCGCCTAACCTCACTGCGTTCGGTAAGGCTTCATATCCTTCTCCCCATGGGGAGAAGGGACAGAGGCGCATTTTTTCCTGTCCTCTTGGCCACAACAGCCGTTAGCCTGTCCTAGCGCGCCGCCCGCGTGGAGGAAGCAGTGCCTATGTCCTTGACCGTCCGCATCCTGATCGCGCTGCTGCTGGGCTTGGGCTGCGGCATTGCGCTGACCGAATGGGGCGGGGCTTGGGAGGGGGATGCCGTGGCGCTGGCGCAGCCGCTAGGATCGGCCTGGCTCAATGGCCTTCAGATGCCGCTCATCCCGCTGATCTTCGCGCTGCTGGTGACGGGCATCGCGCAGGCCGCCACGACCGCCCGGACCAGCGGTATGGCGGGACGGGCGATCCTTTTGTTCGCCATATTGCTCACCGCGTCGGCCACCGTCGCCGCGCTGGTCGGGCCGCTGATGCTCCATCTGTGGCCGGTGCCGCCCGGCGCGGTCGGCGCGCTGACCGGGGCGGATGGCATATCGGAGGTGCCCGACGTGCGCCCGTCGGCGCAATGGCTGCTGGGCTTCATCCCGACCAATCCGATCCGGTCAGCGGCCGAGGGGCAGGTCGTCGCGGTGGTGCTGTTCGCGCTGATCTTCGGCTTTGCCGTCACCCGGATCGCAGACGCGCGCCGCGTGCAACTGACCGGCCTGTTCGAGGCGCTGGCCGATGCGCTGCTGGTCGTCGTCGGCTGGGTGTTGTGGCTCGCCCCCTTGGGCGTGTTCGCGCTGGCGCTGGTCGCGGGCGCGCGATCGGGGTCGGCGACGGCGGGAGCACTGCTCCATTATATCGGCTTCATCGTGCTGATCTGCGTCATCGTGACGCTGCTGGTCTATCCGCTGGCGGTGCTGCTGGGCCGGATCGCGCCGGGCCGCTTTGCCCGCGCCGTCCTGCCCGCGCAAGCGATCGCCTTCTCGACCCAAAGCTCGATCGCCTCGCTCCCCGCGATGATCCAGGCGAGCGACGGGCCGCTGGAGATACGCGAAACCAGCCGCTCGATCGTCCTGCCGCTTGCCATCTCGCTGTTTCGCATCACCAGCCCGCCCGCCAATCTCGGCGTCGCCCTCTATGTGGCGGCGATGAACGGGGTGGCGCTGGGGCCAACGCAGCTGATCATGGGTGTGCTGGTCGCCGCGATCGTCAGCCTGGCGGCGGTCGGCCTGCCCAGCCAGATCACCTTCTTCACCACCACCGGTCCCATTTGCCTCGCCATGGGCGTACCGGTCGAGGCACTGCCGCTGCTGCTGGCGGTGGAAACGGTGCCGGACATTTTCCGCACCGTCGGCAATGTGACGGCGGATATGGCGGTGGCGCGGATCGTGGATCAACAGGGTGAGGCCAAGGCATAGTTGCGCTGCGCTCCCGCGCAGGCGGGAGCCCAGCTCCGACGCCTGAACTGGGTTCCCGCCTGCGCGGGAACACCGCAGCCCTGAGTTAAGACGCTCGCTGCGCCGTGAGGATCTTCACCGGCGCTTCGAGCATCTGGCCCTTCATCACCCCCTCGCCCGCCGTCGCGGATTTGGGCGCGGCGAGGATGGCTTTCACCACGTCCAGCCCCTCGACCACATGGGCGAACACGGCAAAGCCCTGATTGTCGCCCGCCGCATCCGGGTGCGCATCCATGGCGGGCATCTTGCCCAGCACGATGAAGAAGTCGGCGGTGGCGCTGCCCGGCGCATAGCGGGCCATCGACAGCGCACCGTCGTCATGGGTGAGACCAGTCTGGGTCGTGGGTTCATGCTTGATCGGCGGCAACAGCCGCTTGGGATCATTTTGCGCGCCGCCCTGGACAAAGCCATAGTCCGCCGCGCCGACGCCGCGATAGAAGCTGGTGCCATCGAGGCGCTTGCCATCGACATAGGCCAGGAAATTGGCTGCGGTCACCGGTGCCTTGTCGGCATGGACCGCCACGATGATTCGCCCGGCGCTGGTGTCGATCGCAACGCGCACGTCGCCCTGCGCCATGGCTGGCAAGGGCAGGAGGAGGGTGAGGAGGAGAAGCAGGGCGCGAATCATGCGCCTAGCCTAGCTCCTCCAATGCCGGACGCCAGAGCGTTTGATCACCCCTCCAGCTGGCGCAGCAGCGCGCGCACGTCGGCGTCGATGTCCGGGTTGCTCTCGCGCAGCCCCTCGATCGTGCGGACGGCGTGGATGACGGTGCTGTGGTCGCGCCCGCCGAATATGCGGCCGATTTCGGGCAGGGAACGCGGTGTCATCTTCTTGGCCAGATACATGGCGACCTGCCGCGGGCGGGCGACGGCGCGGGCGCGACGCTTCGAGCGCATTTCCGAGGCGTCAATCTTGTAATGAGCGGCGCAGACCTTCTGGATTTCATCGACGGTGATGCGCCGGGCATTGGCGCGCACCGCGTCGGCCAGCATCCCCTGCGCAAAATCCAGGTCGATCGCACGCCCGGTCAGCTGGCCATAGGCGACCAGCTTGTTGAACGCGCCTTCCAACTCGCGGACGTTCGATCGAATCGAGCGGGCGAGGAAATCGATCACCGCGTCTGGCACCGGCGGATCGCCCGCAACGGCCCGCTTGGCTTCCAATATGGCAAGGCGCAGGTCGAGATCGGCGGGCAATATGTCGGCGACCAGCCCGCCCGCGAGGCGCGAGAGGATGCGCGCGTCGATCGATTCCAATCGCTGGGGCGGACGATCGGCGGTGACGACGATGCGCGCGCCCGAATCGATCAGGTCATTGATCGTGTGGAGAAATTCCTCCTGCGTCGATCCCTTGCCCGCGATGAACTGAATATCGTCGATCAGCAGCAGCCGGGCGGCGCGCAGCCGCGCCTTGAACGCCATCGTCTCATTGGCGCGCATCGCGTTCACAAATTCCATCATGAAACGCTCTGCCGACATGTAGAGAACCGGCGCTGCGGGCGCATGGTCGGAAAAGGCGCGGGCAATGGCATGGAGCAGATGGGTCTTGCCCTGCCCCGTGCCGCCATGGATGAAGAGAGGGCTGAACCGGGGTTCGGCCTCCCCCGCCATCGCCAGCGCTGCCGAGCAGGCGAGCCGGTTGCTGTCACCGGTGACAAAATCGGCAAAGCCATGGCGCGGCTGGAAATTGGAGGCAACCGGCTGCGGCGCAGGAGCAGCGACCGGTTCGACATGGACGACTTCGAGCAGGCGTGGTCCGGTCGCATCGGCCGCGCGATGCAGGCGGACGTCGCGCACGCCGACATTGGCCGCGCGCCACGCCATGCGCAGCCGGTCGCCAAATTGGCCGGACACGAAATTGGCGCTGAAATCCGTGGCGACGAGCAGGTCAAGTGTCTGCGATTCGGGGCAATAGTCGCCCAGCCGCACGGGCTTTAACCATTGGTCGAACATGCGCGCGCCAATGTCGCGGCGCAGCCCGGCGCGGATAGCGGCCCAGGCGGCCTCAAGGCTGGAATCAGCCTGGCTCCCCTCTCCATCCTGCCAAGCTGTCACAACGCATGATCCTTCATAGACTTCGCCGACCCTACCCGCTGCCCCCCGGTTATGGGCAGGAAAAAATACGCACGACACCCGATCGGAAAAGCCCCCGCTTTACCGAGTATGATGCGTCAACCAGTCACATGACGACCGCCCACAGGTGATTCGATGGCGGCCGGATTTCAAAAATAGACAGGGGTGCAGGGTGGGATCAAGGGCGCGGGCATTCAAAAAAATGAAATAAAGCCGTTGACTCGGCAAACCCACGGAAAATGAAGGACAATGAAATTATCATTATTTTTGAATGACTTACTCAATCGTTACGATGCTGCACTGCGTCGAATCGCGGGAAATGCGCGTGTCTGCATTATGACTGGCCTGTGACCGACGCTGACGGAACGACAAAAAGCCCGCCCCGACGATCGGGGCGGGCCTTGTCTGTGCCGAAACTGACCCGGAAGGGTTCAGGCGAGTGCGCTGACAGCCTTGGTCAGGCGGCCGAACTTACGCGCAGCAGTATTCTTGTGCAGCACGCCACGGGCGACACCGCGCGCCAGCTCAGGCTGCACGGTCTGCAGCGCGGTAGCGGCGGCTTCCTTGTCACCGGTGGCAAGCGCGGCTTCCACCTTCTTCACCAGCGTGCGGATCCGGCTGATGCGGGCGCCATTGATGGCAGCGCGACGTTCGTTGCGGCGGATGCGCTTCTTGGCTTGCGGCGTATTGGCCATTTAGAGTCCTCGGTTCTCGTCAATATATGAAAAGAGACCAGTCGGACTCGCCAACCCGCCTCGTGAAGGTGCGCGCCTTACAGCGGTTCATTCCGGTCGTCAACCGGTCGGCAGCATCCTACTTCTGGCATTTCGGGCAGAAAAAGGTCGATCGACCGCCATCCACCCGGCGCTGCACCGTGCCGCCGCACGGGCATATCTCCCCTTCGCGGCCATAGACACGCCATTGTTTGGAAAAATAGCCCAGTTCCCCGTCCGGCCGCGCATAATCGCGCAGCGTCGATCCCCCCGCGACGATGGCAGCGGCCAGCACTTCCCGAATCGCATCGACCAGCAGGGTCAGGCGCGGGCGGCTGATCTTGCCCGCCGCGCGAGTGGGGGCGATGCCCGCCATGTTGAGCGCTTCACACACATAGATATTGCCCAGCCCCGCGACGATTCGCTGGTCGAGCAGCGCCGCCTTGATCGACGTCGCCTTGCCCGCCAGCGCGCGCGCCAATGCCGCGGCGTCGAAATCCGGGCCGAGCGGCTCCGGTCCCATCCGGGTGAAGGGGCTATAAGCTTCCCAAGCATCGCTGCGCACCAGATCGACCGAACCGAAGCGGCGCGGATCGTTGAGCGCCAGCAACCGCCCGGCCCCGGTCTCCAGGATCAGATGGTCGTGGGTACCAATCTCGGTCGGGTCGACCCGCCAGCGCCCCGACATGCCGAGGTGAAATATCATCATGTCGCCCCGGTCGGTAGCGATCAGCCCATATTTTGCGCGACGGGTCAGCGCCGTCACGGTCGCCCCCGTCAGCCGCTGGCGCAGATCGACGGGAATGGGAAAGCGCAGGTCCGCGCGGCGCGGCTCGACACGGGCAAGGACCGCGCCCTCCAGCACGGATCGCAGCCCCGCCACGGTGGTTTCGACTTCGGGAAGCTCTGGCATAAGGACCATCTAGGCAAAGCCGTTGCCAATTCCCAGCTTCTTGGCTGGAACGACGCGCAATCTCTGTCTAGAGGATCATCCCATGAGCGAAACAGCATCCTTTGGCTATCGGGACGTCGATGCCGCTGAAAAACAGGGCATGGTCCGTGAGGTCTTTTCCAACGTCGCGGCCAAATATGACCTGATGAACGACGCCATGTCGATGGGCGCGCACCGGCTGTGGAAGGACCAGTTCGTCAGCCGGGTCAAACCCCGGTCGGGCGAGGCGATCCTGGACATGGCCGGCGGCACCGGCGACATCGCCTTTCGGATGCACAAGCAGGGCGCCAACGTCACCGTGTCGGACATCAACCCGCAAATGCTCGGCGTGGGCATGGAGCGGGCGAAGAAAAAGGGTCTGGACGGCCTGCTCTGGTCGGAACAAAATGCCGAGGAACTGACCTTTTCCGACCGCAGCTTCGACGCCTATACGATCGCCTTTGGCATCCGCAACGTCACCCATATCGACAAGGCGCTGGCGCAGGCGCACCGGGTGCTGAAGTTCGGCGGGCGCTTCTTCTGCCTGGAATTTTCAACGACGACATGGCCGGGCTTTTCGGACGTCTATGACGTCTATTCGCACAAATTGGTCCCGCAATTGGGCAAGCTGTTCGCCAATGATGCCGACAGCTACCGCTATCTGATCGAATCGATCCGCCGCTTCCCGCCCATGCCCCAGTTTGAAGGCATGATCCGCGACGCCGGATTCGTGAATACGAAGGTCGAGCCGATATTGGGCGGGCTGGTGGCGATCCATTCAGGCTGGAAGATTTGATGGGCGTTCCAAAAAAGCCCCTCCCCTTCAGGGGAGGGGTTGGGGTGGGGCGTCGCGTCCCAAATCAACATCTCCATTTGCGGCACGGCCCCACCCCCGGCCCCTCCCCTAAAGAGGAGGGGAGCAAATAATATGACCTCTCACCTTGTCCACAGCCTCCGTTTACTAAAGTGGGGACGCACGCTCGCGCGTCATGGCGCTTTGATGGGGATAGAACGAGATCCACTTACTCCTGCATTGATCCGTCGCATTGCGCGCATCCTTCGCTTCGGCGCGCGCGTGCCCAAACAGCCCCGCTATGCCGATGCCTTCCAGTCGATCGGCCCGGCCGCGATCAAGCTGGGCCAGACGCTGGCGACCCGGCCTGATCTTGTGGGCGATGCTGCCGCGCTCGACCTGTTGCGCTTGCAGGACGCCCTGCCGCCTGTTCCCTTCGCCACGATCCGGGCGGAGATAGAGGCGAGTTTCGGCAAGCCGCTGGAACAGATTTACGCCCGGTTCGACGAGGTGCCGGTCGGCGCGGCGTCGATCGCGCAGGTCCATCGCGCGCGCACCAGCGACGGGCGCGATGTTGCGGTCAAGGTGATCCGCCCCGGCGTGACCGAACAGTTCAATCGCGATATCGCGACCTATGAATGGGCCGCCGCCCATGTCGAGCAATTGGGCGGCGAAATCGCCCGGCTGCGCCCGCGCATGGTCATCGCCAATATGAAGCGCTGGACCGCGCGCGAACTGGATCTGCGGCGGGAAGCCGCGTCCGCGTCCGAACTGGCCGAAGCGATGGTCGCAGAACCCGGCTATCGCGTCCCCGCCATCGACTGGGACCGCACGACCGGCAAGGTCATGACGATGGCCTGGATCGACGGCATCAAGATCAGCGACCGGGACGCGCTGATCGCGGCGGGGCATGACCTGCCCGCCATCGCCGCCCGCCTTGTCAACGCCTTCCTGCGCCAGGCGATTGCGGAGGGTTTCTTCCACGCCGACATGCACCAGGGCAATTTGTTCGTCTGCCCCGACGGTGACATTGTCGCGATCGATTTCGGCATCATGGGGCGGATCGACCGGCGCGCGCGCATGTGGCTGGCGGAGATTCTTTACGGCCTGATCACCGGCAACTACAAGCGCGTCGCCGAGATTCACTTCGAGGCGCAATATGTACCCGCCCATCATAATGTCGCCGAATTCGCGACCGCCCTGCGCGCGGTGGGCGAACCGATGCGCGGCAAGCCAGTGCGCGAATTGTCGGTCGGCGGGATGTTGGACGGCCTGTTCGCCATCACCCGCGATTTCGACATGCAGACCCAGCCGCACCTGCTGCTGCTGCAAAAGACGATGGTGATGGTCGAGGGGGTCGCGACCTCGCTCGACCCCGACATCAACCTGTGGGAAACCAGCGGCCCCTATGTGAAGGGCTGGCTACGCGACGAACTGGGACCCGAAGCCAAGGCCGCCGACACGCTGATCGAAAATTGGCGGACGTTGCAGCGACTGCCCGCGCTGGTCCGCCGGATCGAAGACGCTTTCCCGGAAAAAGGCGGTGCCCCACCCCCGCCGCCGCTCAGCGAAGTAAAGCTGATCCGCGTGGGCGGCGGCTGGCGCTACGCGCTGGTAGCGGCGTTGGCTGCGGCGGCTGGCGTTGGGGCGACATTGCTATTATCTTCATCGCTATGACCCGCGAAGAAGCCATTGCCCGGATCAAACCACATGAGGCGGAACTGCGTGCGGCGGGGATCACTTCGCTCGCCCTGTTCGGATCGGTCGCGCGCGGGGATGCGCGTGCGGATTCGGACGTGGATCTTATGTGCGAGATCGACAAGGCGCGCGTTCACGACTTGCTTGATTTTATTGGTATTCAGTTGCGGCTGAAAGATATTGTCGGTCAGCAGGTGGATCTGGTCCAGCAAGCGTTCATGCGCCCCCGGATAGCGCAAGATGCGGCAAAAGATCAGATTCGCGTATTCTGATGCGGATGACTGATCGTAATGCCAACCGGCTGGAACTCATCCTGCAATTGATCGCCGATATTGAGCGGCGGCTGGCGACGATGACGATCGAAATGTTCCTGGCCGACCGAGACGAACGTGACCTGACAGCCTATCGCCTCGCGACGATCGGTGAGGAAACAAGGCAGCTTTCCGACGCGCTGAAGAATCGTCACGATCTGCCCTGGATTCAAATCTATGGAATGCGCAATGTCGTTTTCCATGACTATGTAAGCGTTGACCCTGATCTCATTTGGGGCGTTGCCAAAAACCGCCTAGCAGCTCTTAAAGCCATGTGCCGCGCCGAACTGGACCTACACCCCCAATGACCCCTCGCATCCTCCTCATCATCTCCGGCGGCATCGCGGCGTATAAATCGCTCGAACTCGTCCGCCTGCTGCGCAAGCGCGGGATGAGCGTGCGGGCGGTGCTGACGCAATCCGCGCAGGAATTCGTGACGCCGCTGAGCCTTGGTGTTCTCACCGAAAATCCGGTCTTTACCGACCTGTTCAACCTGAAGGACGAACAGGAAATCGGCCATATCCAGCTCAGCCGTCAGGCCGATCTGGTCGTGGTCGCGCCCGCCACCGCCAACATATTGGCGAAGATGGCGAACGGCATCGCCGATGATCTGGCCACCACATTGCTGCTGGCGACCGACAAGCCGGTGCTGGCGGTCCCCGCGATGAACGTGCGCATGTGGCACCATCGCGCGACCCAGCGCAATCTGGAGCGGCTCCATGCCGATGGCGTCCACATCATGACGCCCGACGATGGCGAGATGGCGTGCGGCGAATATGGCACCGGACGGCTGCCCGAACCCGCTGCGATATTGGCGGAGGTGGAGCGGTTGCTCGCCCTGCCCAAGGGGAGTGATCCGCTGGCGGGGCAGCCGGATTTTGCGGAGGGTGCGCAGCGTTTCTCGACTTCGCTCGAAACGAACGGAGTTAGTTTGGCCGGGCGGCATATCCTCATCACCGCCGGTCCGACGCATGAGCCGATCGACCCGGTGCGCTACATCGCCAATCGCTCGTCGGGCAAGCAGGGCTTCGCCATCGCCGCCGCCGCCGCGCGGGCGGGGGCGCGCGTAACGCTGGTCGCCGGGCCGGTGCATCTGCCCACACCCGACGGCGTCACCCGCATCGACGTGCAAACCGCGCGCGATATGCTGGCCGCCGTCGAAAGCGCGCTGCCCGCCGACGCCGCGATCATGGTCGCCGCCGTCGCCGACTGGCGCACCGCCGATGCCGCCGACCAGAAGCTCAAGAAGGACGGTTCCGGCCAGCCCGCCCCGCTCACGCTGGTCGAAAACCCGGACATTCTCGCAACGCTCGGCCACCACACCCAGCGCCCCGCCCTGCTCATCGGCTTTGCCGCCGAAACCCAGAATATCGCTGGTCATGCGCAGGCCAAGCTGGCGCGCAAGGGGGCCGACTGGATCGTCGCCAATGACGTATCGGGCGACGTGATGGGCGGCGACAGCAACGCCGTGCAGATCGTCACCGCGTCCGGCATCGAAACCTGGCCTGCCCTGCCCAAGGGTCAGGTCGCTGACAAACTTATCGCAAAGGTCGCCGATGCCCTCTCCGCTCACTCCGATTGATATCCAGCTCAAGCGCCTGCCCCATGGCGCAGGCCTGCCCGTCCCCGCCTATGCCACCGCCCATGCGGCGGGCATGGATGTGGTGGCGGCGGAGGAACTGGTGCTGCAACCGGGTGGCCGTCATGCCGTCGCCACCGGCTTTGCGATGGCGATACCGGAAGGCTATGAGGTGCAGGTGCGGCCCCGCTCCGGCCTGGCGCTCAAACATGGCATCAGCCTGCCCAACACCCCCGGCACGATCGACGCCGATTATCGCGGCGAATTGAAAATCATCCTCATCAATCTGGGCGACGCCCCCTTCCCGATCCAGCGCGGCGACCGCATCGCCCAGCTGGTCGTCGCCCCGGTGCAGCTTGCCAGCTTCATAGAGGTCGATATGCTGGACGATACCGCGCGGGGACAGGGCGGCTTTGGTTCGACAGGAGTGTAACGGCAATGACGATCCTGCTTTCGCTGATGCTCGCCGCAGCCCCGGTGACAGGCACCACGCCACCCATGCCGCAGGATTTATCCACCGTACCCGTCATCAACGGCTGGCTGGGCCGCAAGATTTCGCCGCGCTGGTCGGAGGATGTGGCCAAACTCTATCGTCGTGGTGAGTGTAGCGGCGCGGTCCCCTATGAAGGCTCGCGCCTGCTGGAAATCGACATGCTGTTCCTGCTGGCGGGCGATGGCACGGTCCTGAAAGTTGCCCCGGTCAATGCACGCTGCCCCGGCGTGGAGAAATTCGTGAGCGGTCGCATATTGGGCACGTTGCGCAAAAGCTTCCCCAAGAGCGGCAGCGCCGAACCGCGCTGGATGCGCTCGCAGGTACGCTTCCTCTGGTCCGACGCGCCATGACGCTGAGCGATGATCAGCTGGAGCGCTATGCCCGCCATATCGTGCTGAAGGAAATCGGCGGCGCGGGGCAGGCGCGGCTCTTGTCCGCCGATGTCGCGGTGATCGGCGCGGGCGGCATTGGCAGCCCGGCAATCCTCTATCTCGCCGCCGCAGGGGTCGGCACCATCCGCGTGATCGACGATGATGCGGTCGCGCTGTCCAACCTGCAACGGCAGGTCATGTTCGGCACGGCGGACGTCGGCGCGCCCAAGGCAGAAGTCGCGATGGCGGCGGTCGCGCGGCTGAACCCGGACGTCAAGCTGATCCCGATCAACGCGCGGATCGACGCGGACAATGCCGCGCTGATGCTGCGCGATGCCGACGCGGTGCTGGACGGCAGCGACAGTTTCACCACCCGGCTGGCGGTCGCCGACGCGGCGCAGCGGCTGCGCATCCCGCTCGTGTCGGCAGCGGTCGGGCCATTTGAAGGGCAGATCGCCACCTATCGCGGCTGGGAAGCGGACAAGCCCTGCTATCGCTGCCTGGTCGGTGCGCCCCAGGATGCGCCCGAACGCAATTGCGCCGAAACCGGCGTCATCGGCGCACTCACCGGCGCGATGGGCAGCCTCGCCGCGCTGGAAGTGATCCGTGCACTGGTGCCGTTCGGCGCGGACATGGCGGGGCGGCTGCTGATCGCCGATCTTCTGTCCATGCGTTTCCGCACGTTGGACGTCCCCAAAGACCCCGCCTGCCCGGCCTGCGCCGTGGAACTATGCGTCCCTTAAGGATTATCATCACCACCGCTGACGCCGAACGCCTGCGCGGCGCGCTGGTGCTGGCCGGTGCGCAGGCGGCGCTGGGCGGAGCCGCAGCGCTGTTCCTGCAACTCGATGCCGTCGCCCTGCTCCGCGCACCCATCACCGCGCCACAGGACGCAGCACACTGCGCGGCTGGACTGCCGGACCTTGCCACATTGCTGACCGAAGCACAGGCGCTAGGCGTCACGATCAACGCCTGCCAGAGCGGGCTTACGCTGTGTGGCATGACGGCGGATGCCCTGCCGCCGGGCGTCGATGTCGGCGGGCCTGTGGGCTTCATGCAGGCGACCGGCGATGAGGCGCGGTTGCTGATCGTCTGACGGCTTCCGGCAACGCCCCTTCCCTTGACAGGCCAGACCGCCCATTTATGGGGAAGGCGCGGCAATTCTGACCGCGCTACGCTTCGCCTTTCAAGGGAAATCCTGTGTCCGCCATGCTCAAAATCACTCTGCCCGACGGTAACGTGCGCGAAGTCGCGCCCGGCACTACCCCGGCGGATATTGCAGCGGCGATCGGGCCGGGGCTGGCCAAGGCGGCGATTGCGGCGCGGGTCGATGGCGAGTTGCGCGATATCAACCGCCCGCTGGAGCGGGACGCGACGCTGGCGCTGGTGACGGCGAAGGATGAGGCCGACGCGCTCGAACTGGCGCGGCACGATTTCGCGCATGTCTTGGCCGAAGCGGTGCAGGCGCTGTTCCCCGGCACGCAGATCACCTTTGGCCCGTCCACCGACGACGGCTTCTATTACGACTTCGCGCCCAACCCCGAACGCGGCCCCTTCACCGATGAGGACCTGCCCGCGATCGAGGCGAAAATGCGCGAGATCATCGCCGCCAACAAGCCGCTGCGCCGCGAAGTCATCGCCCGCGACACGCTGATCGCGCAGTGGCAGGCGGCGGGCGAGACGTTCAAGGCGCAGTGGGCCGCTGAACTGCCGCAGGGCGAGGAACTGACCGTCTATCATAGCGGTGACGGCTGGTATGATATGTGCCGTGGCCCGCATCTCGCCTCGACCGGACGGCTCGATCCGGCGGCGTTCAAGCTGACGCGCGTGTCGGGTGCCTATTGGCGCGGCGACCAGAATAACGCGATGCTATCCCGCATCTACGGCACTGGCTGGCTCAATAAGAAACAGCTGGCCGAACATCTGACGCGCCTCGAAGAAGCCGCCAAGCGCGACCATCGCAAGCTGGGCGCGGAGATGGACCTGTTCCACCTTCAGGCCGAAGCCCATGGCAGCGTATTCTGGCACCCCAAGGGTTACCTGATCTGGCGTCAGCTGGAGGCCTATATGCGCCGCGCGATCGACGATGCGGGCTATCGTGAGGTCAAGACGCCGCAGGTGATGGACGCCCGCCAGTGGGAAACGTCCGGCCATTGGGGCAAATATCGCGAAAATATGTTCGTGATCCCCGACGAAGTGCCAAACGTGGACGATGAAGGCCCGCTGGTGTCGGACGATGCCGACTGGATGGCCTTGAAGCCCATGAACTGCCCGGCGCATGTGCTGATTTTCCGTCAGGGGATCAAAAGCTATCGCGACCTGCCGCTGCGCCTCTACGAAAATGGCTGCTGCCACCGCAACGAGCCGCATGGCGCGCTGCACGGGCTGATGCGGGTGCGGCAATTCACGCAGGATGATGCGCATATCTTCTGCCGTGAGGACCAGATTGTCGAGGAAGTCCGCGCCTTCTGCGCGCTGGCCGACCGCATCTACAAGGATTTCGGCTTCACCTACTCGATCAAGCTGGCCCTGCGCCCCGAAAAGCGCTTCGGCAGCGAAGAGATGTGGGACAAGGCGGAAAATGAACTGCGCGCCGCCGTCGCCGCTGCGGGCCTCAACACGCCGGAATTTGGCTGGGAGGAACTGCCGGGCGAAGGCGCTTTCTACGCGCCCAAGCTGGAATGGCACCTGACCGACGCGATCGGCCGCACCTGGCAGGTCGGCACGATCCAGTCGGACCGCGTCCTGCCCGAACGACTCGACGCCAGCTATGTGGGCGAAGATGGCGAGCGCCACCGCCCCGTCATGCTCCACCGCGCCATCTTTGGCAGCTATGAACGCTTCATCGGCATATTGATCGAACATTATGCCGGGCGCTTCCCGGCCTGGCTCGCCCCGGTGCAGGCCGTCGTCGCGACCATCGTGTCGGACGCGGATGAGTATGCGGGCGAGGTGCTGGCGAAGCTGCGCGCGGCGGGCATCCGCGCCGAAGCGGACCTGCGCAACGAGAAGATCAATTACAAGGTGCGCGAACATAGCCTGGCCAAAGTCCCCAATCTGCTGGTCGTGGGCCGGCGGGAGGCGGAGGAAGGCAAGGTCGCGCTGCGCGTGCTGGGCAGCGACGGGCAGAGCTTCCTTTCGCTCGATGAAGCGATTTCCCGGCTTGCAAATGAAGCCCGCGCACCCGATATGCTGTAGCGGCAGCAATGCCACAGGGTTCGTGATTCCTTGACTGAGGATCACGGACCCCTTTGCGCTTTGCCAAAAAGCCGCTAAGAGCCACTCGTTTTTGCAACGACCATAGGAGATACTGCTATACGTCCCCCAATGATGCGCCGCCCGCTGGCGCCGCCGCCGAAATCCGGCCCTCGCTACAATGAATTCATCACGGTCCCCAAAGTCCGCGTGATTGACGGGGAAGGCGAGAATCTGGGTGTGATGTTTACGCAGGAAGCGATCGAACAGGCAGCCGATGTCGGCCTCGACCTGGTCGAAGTGTCGCCGACCGCGGACCCGCCGGTCTGCAAATTTCTGGACATCGGCAAATATAAGTACGAAGCCCAGAAAAAGGCGAACATCGCCCGCAAGACGCAAAAGACGCAGGAACTCAAAGAGATCAAGATGCGTCCGAACATCGACGATCATGACTATGATACGAAGATGAAGAAGGTGCATGACTTCATCGGCGACGGCGACAAGGTGAAGATCACCCTGCGCTTCCGTGGCCGCGAACTCAGCCACCAGCAACTCGGCATGGCCCTGCTCCAGCGCGTCGCGGAAAATGTCGCCGAAGTCGCCAAGGTCGAAGCCTATCCCCGCATGGAAGGCCGCCAGATGCTGATGGTGCTGGCACCGAAATAAGCGCGGCGTTGCCGGGTTTAGAGATATAAGAGGGCGGTGCCGGGAGGTGCCGCCCTTTTTCGTTGTGGGTGGCGCTGATCCGGGTGGCTGGAAATAGGAAATGCAGGGCTTAACTTCGCGTATTTCCCGGTGAGTCGGACATATGATTTCCTGTACTGGTAATTTTATTGCGTGCCGAGATGGGCGCGGCGATTAACGGTGGAAAGAGCCAAGGCGACCTTAGCAAAGGGGTGGGGTTGTAGGACAGTCGTTGGGTGGCGGGTGTTTCAATCGGCCGCGCATTGCCGCTTTGCGCCAAAATCGGTCATTGACGTTTGGGCATCGGTTTTCCTAAAGTCGAGTCTCGGTAGGCTCCTTCCTGATGGCAGCAAGTCCATCGCGTAGGCACTTCACGCGCATTCTTTCAATCGTCATCGCGCAGTGATAGGGCGTAGTAAAATGTGGGGGGCGATTTCAGTCCGTATGCAGAGTGCACGCAATGCCATTTAAGCCAATCGGTGAGCGGCACGCTATCCAAGAAGTCGTGTTCATTGTCGGGTTCGTCCGCAATTTTACACCTGACGAGCTTGAACGCGTCGTTGCGCATCATTTACTTTGGAAGTCGGACCTCCCGAAACTGGAACGCATGAACGTGATCCAGATCGCGTTTGGCGATGAACTGCCCGATCAACCACCACAGCTTGCAGGACCGGCGGTATTCAAGTCCTTCAAGCGTGATGGCTCCGTGGATTGGCAACTGCAAGTTCGTGATAGTTGGCTTGCGGTTAACTGCCTAAGCTACTCTCGATGGGATGCGGTGTCTCGCCAAGCGAAGTCACTGCTGGAGAAGGTGCTGGGACTCGTAATTGACGAAAGCAATCTGCTATCCCACATTAGCCTCCAATATATCGACACTTTCGTCTGGGATGGCGACGCGCAGGAATATGATATCGATCTTTTGGTCAATCGCAGTTCGGGTTTTTACGCAGACGGGTTTCGGCCAGCTTCAAAGTCTTGGCACTATCATCAAGGCGAGTTTGAATTTCCCGAAACCGAGCCAACTCACCGAATCTTAAAGCGCATCCACTTGGATGCGACCGAAGACGAGGCAGGTGCGAAGGTTAAGATCGACACAGTTTTGCGAACAGACTTTAAGAACAGCGTTTCGCCAACAATAGACGGTGTCAGAGGTTTGGTGGATCGAACGCTCAATGATCTCCATGCCAAGAACAAGACCATACTTGCGACGTTGATCAATCAGAGCGTGCAGGATAAGATTTCGCTCAATAAGGAGGCATAAGTGGAAGTGAGTGTCACAACTGCATATGCTGACGATATCGACAACTGGTCGATTTCGTCTTTGCCAAGCTTAGAACATTCAATTCACAAGCCCGCCCGACCGAGAGTGTCATACTTCGCCGGAGCAGCAATTCTTGCGGCCACTTCTACGCTGTCTCCCGCTGTCCATGCCGCCGACAAAGAGCCGCCAATCTATGCGATCAGCAATGGCGGCTACTTTCAGGATGAGCGGGCTTTGCTCATTGACGAATTGCGCCAATACGAACAGCTAGAAAGTGGCTGGGACGGCGCAGACGATGATATTGCGCCTTCGCGTGTGGCAATCGATGAAGCCATTCATTTCGTTGAAAACCTTCCGCCGTTCGTTGACCTGCCTGAACCAATGGTTTCAAGTGACGGCCAGGTAGGATTCTTCTGGCACGACGCGAATATATATCTCGATATTGGATTCAGGGGGCAGGGCGAGTGCACTTTCTTCGGCAAGTTTGGCGACTTGAAGATCAAAGGCAAAGAGGCTGTCAACGGGTCCGAGCCCGTTCCTGCAAGCGTTTTGCGGTTTCTCGCACAGGTGGATCATCTCGATGAGGTGCTCATGCGAAGCTGAGGCGCGCGGTCCACATGGGCCGGTTGCCGATAGCGAACCGCTTTACCGAGCCGCGTTCTCACCCAATCACCTTGATAAGAAGGGCCGGTTGAAACCGTCGGTGTTTCCGCCGTCGCACATCGCCAACAAAGGCCTGTCTTTAGTACGAACGCAGAAAGTCGATGAATCGGCTTTGGCAGATTTCTGCCACTCTTTGTCCGCCATGCAAGAGGGGCGGCAGTGGTGCGGTGGGTTTCAGTTCTCATGCTCGATCCTCCGCAATATCCAAGACGAGGATGGTCGTCTCATCTGTGTCTTCGATGATCCGACAAAAGCTGAGAATGGTGTGCCTGCAAATGACGCCCATGCGATAGCAGTCTCATACGATGGGGCGATGAGCGACGAGGACGCTATGGAGGTTCGAGCCACGATTATTGAAAATGCGGAACAGATTCTACTGGCGAAGTAGGTTCGGACTGAATGTCCGGTTAGGCGTCCCAATGAACAGAGCTGGACAGTCATCCGCTCCCCCCACCACCTCAGGCCGACGGCTTGTCCCGATACAGCGCCGGGAACATCGCCTTGAACGCCGCCAGCTTGGGTGCGTCCCAGCGCAATATGTAGGGATGGCGCGGGTTCTTCATCATGAAGTCCTGATGGTCGGTCCCGGCGTCCTGGAAGCCGGTGAAGCGCTCCACCTTCGTCACCACCGGGTCGCGCCACAGGCCTGCCTTGTTCAGTTGCGCCAGATAGGCCGTGGCCGCCTTGCCCTGCTCGGCGTTCAGCGGGAAGAGCGCGCTGCGATATTGGGTGCCATGGTCTGGTCCCTGATAGTTGAGCGTCGTGGGATCGGCGATCACCGAGAAGAAGATGCGCAGCAGCGTGGCGTAGCTGACCTGTTTGGGGTCGTAGGTGACGCGGACGGCTTCGGCGAAACCGGTGTCGCCGCCGCTCACCATCTCATAATCGACGCGGCGGTTGCTGGGGCCACCGGCAAAGCCGGACTTGACCAGATGGACGCCCTTCACATGGGAAAAAACGCCCTCCACGCCCCAATAGCAGCCACCGGCAAAGACGGCGGTTTCCAGCTTGCGGGTGGGTGCGGCGTCGATGGTGGCGACAGGGGCGAGGACCGGGCGCTCGGCGCGCGCCGGGGACGCGACGGCAAGCGCCGCGAAAATGGCAAGGCTGATGCCGTCAGAGCGCCGCATGATCGATGCCGGTCGCGGCAATCGCGGGGGAACTGAGGATCGGCTGTTCATCGGGCTGGAGCATGACCATGCCGACGGCGCCGATCGCAAACCCGCCCAGAAAGCGCAGGAACAATTCGGATTTCAAAAACGCCATCATGGCCTGTGCCTTTCTTATTCTTTGGTTTCGGCGGTTCGGGCCGATCGGTTACACCCCGCTGTCTTGCCCCTTGCTGAATATCGCGCCGCATGGGTGCGGCATTCGACAAAGCCAAGGAACAGAACGACGAACGGGGTGCTGCCTTAAATCAGTTTCACTATGCAACGTGCATATAGAGCCTCCCGCGCTGTCTGCAAGACGGCGCGGGTGGAAAAGGACCGTTTCTGTTTTGGGAATTGGGGGAAGCGTGTGGACACCCCGCCCCTCCACCACTGGCTTCGCCAGCGGTCCCCCTCCCCAAGCAAGCTTGGGGAGGAATGTTATTTCAGCGCGGCGCAGGCTTCCTGGATGCGGGTGCAGGCCTTTTTCAGCACCTCTTCCGACGTCGCATAGCTGATGCGGAAGGCGGGAGAGAGACCGAAGGCGGCGCCATGGACCGCGGCAACCTTGGCCTCGTCCAGGAAATAGCCGATCAGCGTTTCGTCGCTGTCGATTCTCACCCCCTTGGGCGTCACCTTGCCGATCACGCCGCTGGCGTCGGGATAGACGTAGAAAGCGCCTTCGGGCGTCGGGCAATCCAGCCCCGGCGCATCGTTCAGCATCGCGACGACCATGTCGCGGCGCTTCTTGAAGGCGGCGTTGCGATCCTCCAGAAAATCCTGCGGGCCAGTGAGCGCGGCGACGGCCGCCGCCTGGCTGATCGAGCAGGGGTTGCTGGTCGACTGCGATTGCAGCTTGCCCATCGCCTTGATGATCCATTCGGGACCACCGGCAAAACCGATGCGCCAGCCGGTCATGGAGAAGGCCTTGGAACAGCCATTGACCGTCAGGGTGCGGTCATACAGCTCCGGGCAGACCTGCGCGATGGTCGCGAACGGCGTCGTCGCGTACCAGACATGCTCATACATATCGTCGGTCATGATGAGGACATGGGGATGGCGTAGCAGCACATCCGCCAGTTCCTTCAGTTCCGCCGCCGAATAGGCCGCGCCACTGGGGTTGGACGGCGAATTGAGCATCACCCATTTGGTGCGCGGGGTGATCGCGGCCTCCAACTGGGCGGCGGTGATCTTGTAGCCCTGGCTTGCCGGCCCTTCGATAAACACCGGGGTGCCGCCCGCAAAGTTCACGATGTCGGGATAGCTGACCCAGTAAGGCGCGGGGATGATGACTTCATCGCCCACATCCACCGTCGCGACCAGTGCGTTGAACAAGGTGTGCTTGCCGCCGGAGTTCACCGTGATCTGGCTGCGCTTATAGGCCAGGCCATTGTCGCGCTGGAATTTGAACATCACCGCTTCCTTGACGTCGGCAGTGCCGTCCACGTCGGTATAGCGGGTCAGGTTGTTGCGAATGGCGGCGATGCCCGCTTCCTTGACGAAATCGGGCGTGTCGAAGTCCGGCTCCCCCGCCGACAGGCCAATCACGTCCACGCCCTGCGCCTTGAGCGCATTCACCCGCGCGCTCATGGCGAGCGTGGCGGAAGGCTGGATACGACCAAGGGCGGCGGAAGTCTGGCTCATGGTAATTATCTTTCTCCAAAGCGATTTCAAAGCGGGCGGCACCGCCCACTGGCTCGGAAATCGCGACAGCAAATGACTCAATCCCCTTGTCCGCCTGTAAAGCGGACGCGGCGGTCCTTAGTGCGCAACGGACGCAGGGGCAACCGCCAGTTGGCGCGTCGTGGATTTACGGCAGAATGATGTGGCTAATGCGCCCGTGTCGCCGCGACCATGCCGCGCGCGGCGTTGCCGATGAAAAAGCCATTGTCCAGATCATGCGGGCGCAGATCGGCCTCAACCGCCTCCCCCATGTCGATCAGGCTCTGACGCAATATGCCGGGCAACAGGCCGCGCGAGCGCGGCGGGGTGAGCAATTTGTCGCCGCGCTCGACGAAGATCGAGGAATAGCAGCCCTCGGTCAGATAGCCCTGCGCGTCGATCAGCGCGACTTCATAAGTGCCACCGCGCGCCAGCGCGTCGCGGTAGAGCGACCGGTCGGTGGTCTTGTGCAGCAGCCGCAGGTCGTCGGCAGGCGCATGGCGCGGCACCACCTTGACCGGGACGATCGCGGCGGGCCAGGCGATCCGATCGCGCACCTCGATCGCCACCGCCCCGCCGCGCGACACCATCAGCCGCACCCGGCTATGGTCGCGCAGGCGGAAGGTCGCGGCCTGCAATTCGTTGCGCACGCCATGGCGATCGAAGGCGAAGCCGAGCGCATCGGCGCTCGCCTTCAACCTTGTGAGGTGCAGCTCCAGCAACCTGATGCCTTCGAGCGGATCGAAGGCCATGGTTTCGAGCAGATCATAGCGTCCATCGGCCAGTGACATTCCCACTATTCCAAGCCGTTGGCGGCAAATATGTCAAGCGCCAGCAAGAAACCGCCCCTTGGCCAGACATTCCGCCCACTCCGAACCGGCTTCTGAATCCACCACCAGACCAGAGCCAAGCCCCAGACGTCCGACGCCCGCGCCTTCATCGATGGTCAGCGTGCGGATCGCGACGTTGAAGGCGGCGTCGCCATCCGGGTCGATCCAGCCCATGGAGCCTGTATAGACGCCGCGCGCATGGGGTTCGAGCGCATCGAGTATCTCCATCGCCCGCACCTTGGGCGCGCCGGTGATCGATCCGCAGGGGAACAGCACGCGCAGCACATCGACCGGCGACAGGCCAGGCAGGATGCGTGCGCGCACGGTGGACACCAGTTGGTGGACGGTCGGATAGGTCTCCACCTTGAACAGGTCCGGCACGATGACGCTGCCCGCCCGCGACACGCGCGACAGGTCGTTGCGCAACAGGTCGACGATCATCAGATTTTCCGCGCGCTGCTTGGCGTCGCTTTGCAGCCATTGGGCCAGCGCCGCATCCTGTTGCGGGTCAGCATGGCGGGTCGCGGTGCCCTTCATCGGCCGCGCAGTCAGCTGGCCGCGCACCAGCGTGAAGAAAAGTTCGGGCGAAAAGGACAGCAACGCATGCCCGCCGGTGCGGATCACCCCGCCATAGCCCGCCGCCGCGCGGGGGCGGATCGCGGCATAGAGCGCCATCGGATCGCCGCTGACCGTCGTTTCGCAGGGGAAGGTCAGGTTCGCCTGATAAATGTCGCCCGCGCGGATATAGTCCTGCACCGCGTTGAACGCCGCGCGATACTCGGCCTCCTCGATCAGCGGACGGGGTGGCGTCACGCTGGCCCCGGCCGGATCGGGCAGCAGGTCGGGCAGCGTCCCCGGCGCGATCAGCCGCACCCCTTCGAACAGGCCGAACCACAGCAGCGGCCCGGCGCTACTGTCCGCCTGCCGACGGCGGGCGATCGGCGCAAGCCGCTCCTCCAGCGCAAGGCCGGCCTCATAGGCCATATAGCCAGCGACATGCAGCCCGCTCTCGCGCGCGTCGGCCAGCCGATCGAGCGCGGGCTGGACCTCGCCCATGCTGTGCGCGGCGATAATGCCGACCGGATCGCGATAGAGCCGCGCCGGGGCTGCGCCACGCACGCGCGCATCGTCGAACAGGGCAAAGACTTCGGACGGACCGGGGAGACGCATGGCGGCTTATTAACAGGCTTTTGCGCGCGCGAAAGGGTAACTAGTGGCCCGATTCTGACATTCGGCACCTTTTGATGCTAAGTCACACTCGAATGTCAGAATCTTCCAGGGCCACTAGAAATTATCGATTCTGGTGCATTTTACGATTTTGCCATTTGCAGACCCATCCCAGCGTCCAGGGGATGCAAATGGCAAAATCAATCCACCAGGGGAATATGCTCTGTTGCGCCGCATGATCGCAGCCCCTACCTCAGCGTCTATGCCCGACCAGACCCCCAAAGCCGCACCCGATCGTCCGCTTGGCGCCGCCATCGGCCTGGCGCTGCGCGGACGCTGTCCGGCCTGTGGCGAAGGGCGCATGTTCGCCCGCTTCCTCAAGCCGACGTCCGCCTGCGCCCATTGCGGCCAGCGCTGGGACGCGCATCAGGCCGACGATTTCCCGTCTTACATCGTCATCCTGTTGCTCGGCCACATACTCGTGCCGCTGATGATCGAAGTGAACAGCGCGCTCGACATTCCGCTGGGCTGGCAGGCGGCAATCTGGCCGAGCCTGGCGCTGCTGCTGGCGGTCGCGATGATCCAGCCGGTCAAGGGCGCGGTCATCGCCTTCCAATGGTCCCGGCGGATGCACGGGTTTGGGTGATACCAACATGGTCATGGTCGTGATTTAACACGCTCGCCCCTTGAAGGCGGGGTCATCGCTTAAAGGTGCTGGCTCCACCTCAATCGTCACCCTGAACTTTTTTCAGGGTCCATTTCGCCGGATCAAGCGGTGGTTCGTGACGAGAAATGGATGCTGAGCCGAAGGCAAGCGCAGCTAAATAAATTCAGCATGACGAAGTGAAATGATCTTCCGCTGTGTCCCCAATCACCCCGGCTGGCGGATGAAATTCATCTCCATCGCCTCGCGGAGCGTCTCGTCAATTTCGCGGCGACCCTCGGCCCCATGCGTCACGACGGTAGTGTCGCAGGTGGCGACGCAGACGCCCTTCTGGAACCCCGCCGAACTGATCGTCCAGCTGGTGCGACCGATATGGCCGATCGCGCAATGGACGTCGAACGGATAGGGGAAGTGCGATTCCTCGATGAAATTGAGGTTCACATTCGCCACCATCCAGCGCACGCCCTGTTCCTGCGGATGACGGCCCATATGATGGTGAAACCGGATACGCGCGGTCTCGAAGATACCGGAAATCGCCACATTGTTGACGTGGCCCATCGTATCGAGATCCTGAAAGCGGGTGTCGATGCTGGTGACGAAGCGATAGGCTTCGGGGTTGAAACGCCAGGATTCGGGTTTGGCCATGTCCTGCTTTCCAATAAGATAAGGATGGCAATGCCATAGCCATGCTGGCCGGTGATGCAATCGGGCCAGCGAAAATGGCGCGACTGCGACCTTTATGACACAATGCAGCGCAACCCGCACATGCCCATCACAAGAGTGTCACGCGCAAGACGCCATTTCGTCAAGCTCCTCACATTGCAGTGCAACATCACGCGCCTACGGCCCCGGACCAAGCCGATCACGGTTATCCAAGGGGAAATATCATGCGTCCTGCCACTGCCCTGCTGCTCGCCTCCACCATGTTGGCGGCGACGCCCGCCTTCGCCCAAACCCCTGCGCCCGCGACGCCCGCCGCAGAGGCCGCACCCGACGATGCGACGATCATCGTCTTTGGCCGTGGCGAAACCCGTCAGGTGCAGGAAATCGCCGCGCGCGACATCATCGTGCTGACGCCCGGCACCAATCCGCTCAAAGCCATCGAAAAGCTGCCCAGCGTCAATTTCCAGTCGGCCGACCCGTTCGGCAATTATGAATGGTCGCAGCGCGTCACCATCCGCAGCTTCGACCAGACCCGCCTCGGCTTCACCTTCGACGGCATACCGCTGGGCGATATGAGCTATGGCAACCATAACGGCCTGCACATCACCCGCGCCATCAGCAGCGAGAATATCGGCAGCGTGCGCGTGTCGCAGGGCGCCGGTTCGCTCGGTACGCAGGCGACCGGCAATCTGGGCGGCACGGTCGAGACATTCTCGGCTGAACCGACCGGCGAACTGGGCGCGCAGGGCAATCTGACCTATGGCAGCGACGACACGATCCGCGCCTTCGCCCGCCTCAATCTGGGCAGCAAGGATGGCGTGCGCGGCTATGTCTCCTACGGCTATGGATCGACCGACAAATATAAGGGTCAGGGTACGCAGGACCAGCATATGGGCAATGCCAAGGTCATCATCCCCATCGGCGAGGCAAAGATTGACGGCTGGCTGAGCTATTCCGACCGCCGCGAACAGGATTATCAGGACATGTCGATGGGCATGATCCGCCGCCTCGGCTGGGATTGGGACAACACCTATCCCGACTATGCCCGCGCGATCGACTATGCCGCCCGCCTGAATGACGCGGACCGGGTCAGCAATAGCGGCGGATCGCCCTTCCCGGACGGTCTGCTCGACTATAGCGGCGCGAACGTCGCCACCGGCCAGACCTATCCCGGCAATGTCACCAGCGCCGACGACGCCTATTATGACGCGGCCGGCCTGCGCAAGGACTGGCTGGGCGCGATCGGCTTCACCACCCCGCTGGGCGAGATGGCCAAGCTGAACCTCAAGGGCTATTATCACAACAACAGCGGCATGGGCCTGTGGGCGACCCCCTATGTGCAAAGCCCCAATGGCGTTCCCATGTCGGTGCGCACCACCGAATATGAAATGGACCGGATCGGCGGCTTCGGCAGCGTCGATTTCACGATCGGCCGCCAGACTCTGAACGTCGGCGCATGGTATGAAAATAACAAGTTCAATCAGGCCCGCCGCTTCTACGCCTTTGCCAGCCGCACCGAACCGGGCCTGTCGTTCCGCGACTATCCCAAAAATCCCTTCGCGACCCAGTGGGAATTCGATTTCACCACCGACACGTTCCAATATCATGTCCAGGACAAGATCGACCTTGGCATGGTGACGATCAATCTGGGGTGGAAGGGTTTTTCGGTCACCAACAAGGCTGAGGCCGTCGTGCAGGCCAGCTTCCCGCAGGGCAAGATCAAGGCGCAGGACTGGTTCCAGCCCACCGCCGGTTTCGTCGTGAAGGTCACGCCTGAAGCAGAAGTCTTTGGCGGTTTCAGCCAGTCGACCCGCGCCTTTGCCAGCGCCACCACGACTGGCCCCTTCTCGACCAATCAGGCCGGTTTCGACGCGATCCGGGATGATCTGAAACCCGAACAGTCCGACACCTACGAACTGGGCCTGCGTTACAATACGCCCATCTTCAACGGCACGCTGGGCGCCTATCTCGTCAACTTCCGCAACCGCCTGCTGGCGGTGCAGGTCGGATCGGCGATCCAGGGCAACCCGTCGGCGCTCCAGAATGTCGGCGGCGTCCGCTCCATCGGCGTCGAAGCGGCGGGCGACCTGAAGCTGGGCGGCGGCTTTGGCCTCTATGCCAGCTACAGCTACACCGACGCGACCTATCGCGACGATGTCGTGAACGGCAATGGCGTGCTGGTCGCGGCGATCAAGGACAAGACCGTGGTGGACAGCCCCAAACATATGGCGCGCGGCGAGTTCAACTATGACGATGGCCAGCGCTTCTTCCGCGTCGGCCTCAACTATATGTCGCGCCGCTTCTACAGCTACACCAACGACGCCTCGGTCCCAGGCCGCCTGATCGTCGACGCCTCGCTCGGCTATCGCTTCACCGACAAGGTGGAGGTGCAGCTCAACGCCACCAACCTGTTCGACAAGCGCTATGTCGGCACGATCGGGTCGGGCGGCTTTGGCAATAGCGGCGACGCCCAGACCCTGCTGGTCGGCGCCCCCCAGCAATTCTTCGCCACGCTGAAGGCTGGGTTCTAAACACTGAATCTCCCCTCCCCTTCAGGGGAGGGGCCGGGGGTGGGGGCTATCGATCAGGCGCAGCCAGTAAAGGCACGCCCCCACCCCAACCCCTCCCCTAAAGGAGAGGGGCTTAAGAAGGACGACACATTCCCATGACCAAAGCCGCGCTTTTCCTCGCCACCGCCATCGCCGCCTGCATCCCGCACGCGGCACTGGCGGACCCCGTCCTCCTCATCTCGATCGACGGGCTGCGCCCCGGTGACGTGATCGAGGCGCAAAAGCGCGGCCTTACCCTCCCCAACCTGCGCCGTTTCGTGACGGAGGGCGCGCACGCTTCGGGCGTCACCGGCGTGTTGCCGACGCTGACCTATCCCAGCCACACGACGCTGATGACCGGCACAACCCCGGCAAAGCACGGCATCGTCGCCAATAACAGTTTCGACCCGACCGGCATCAATCAGGGCGGCTGGACTTGGTATGCGCAGGATATCAAGGTGCCGACCCTGTGGGAGGCCGCGACCAGGGCGGGCCTGTCCACCGGCAATATCCACTGGCCGGTCAGCGTCGCGGCGAAGGGCGTGACGTGGAACCTGCCGCAAATCTGGCGCACCGGCCACGCCGATGACGCAAAATTGCTCGACGCGCTGGCAACGCCCGGCCTGAAAGCGGAACTGGAGGCGCGGGTCGGCGCACCCTACGCCATGGGCATCGATGAAAGCCTGCCCGGCGACCAGCTGCGCGGTCGCTTCGCCACCGCGCTGATCGCCGCGCACAAGCCGCAATTCCTGACCGTTTACCTCACCGCGCTCGACCATGAGCAACATGCCATGGGACCGGACACGCCCGCCGCCAAGGGCGTGCTGGAAAAGATCGACGCGATCGTCGGCGATCTCGTGGCCGCGGAAATGCAGGCCCATCCCGACGCTGTCATCGCGCTGGTCAGCGACCATGGTTTTGAAGCGACCCAAACAGCGATCAACCTCTACCGCCCCTTCATCGACGCGGGCCTGATCACGCTGGACAAGGATGGCAAGGTTGCCTCCTGGCTGGCCATGCCCTGGATATCGGGCGGTTCCGCCGCGATCATGCTGGCCCGGCCCGAAGATGCCGCGTTGGCGGTTCGCGTAAAAACATTACTCGACAAGCTCGCCGCCAACCCGGCCAACGGCATTGCGCAGGTCGCGGACAAGACGCAGATCGCGGCGATGGGCGGCAATCCGCAGGCGACCTATTACATCAACCTCGCCCCCGGCTATGTCACCGACATCTATCGCGGGCCCACCGCGCCGGTGGTGGCGCGCAGCCCGGTCAAGGGGATGCACGGCTATTTCCCCGGTCCTGCCAATCTGCGCGCGACCTTCATGGTCATGGGCAAGGGCGTGGCACGGGACAAGGATCTGGGCCTGATCGACATGCGCGCGATCGCGCCCACGCTGGCCAAGGTCATGGGCGCATCCCTGCCCGACGCGGATGCCGAAGCGCTCCCCCTCAAGCCATAGGCAACGCTGCGTTTCCCGGCAGGGCGATGGACTTCGCCCCGCGCGCGGCATAGCTTCCGCGCCAAGTCCATCCTGCCGGGGTTTTCATGCAACGCTACAGCCTTGTCGCCATCATCCTGCACTGGGCCATCGCCGCCCTGCTCGCTTTCCAGATCAGCGTCGGCTGGGCGCTGGAGGATCTGGGCGCGCGGGGCTTTGCCCTCTATCAATGGCACAAGTCGGTCGGCATCACGATTCTTGTACTGACCCTGCTGCGGATCGTTGTGCGCTACTGGAAACCGCGCCCGGCGAAACTGGAGGGCGGCTGGCAGGGCGCGCTGGCGTCGGGCGTGCATGTCGGACTCTACGCCTTCATGCTGGGCGCGCCGCTGACCGGCTGGGCCTTGGTGTCGACCGCCAAGGTCAAGGTGCCGACCCTGCTGTTCGGCGTCCTCCCCCTGCCCCATCTGCCGCTGCCCGCATCAGCGCATGAACTGGCGGAGGGTGGCCATGGCCTGATCGCCTGGCTCGGCATCGCCCTCTTCCTGCTCCATGTCGCGGGCGCGCTGCGCCATCATTTTCTGATGCGCGACGGGCTGATCTGGCGGATGATACCGGGCCGCTCGACCGCGCTGTTGATCGCCCTGCCCGCGCTGATCCTGCTGGGTCTGGTCGTCGGCAAGGCTATCCTGCCCGCCCCCGCCCCCGCGCCAAAGGCCGCCGCTGCGGTCGAAGCCCCCGAAGCGCCAGAAAATATCGCCGAACCCGCAAATGTCGTGGCGGCTGCACCGGACAACGCCGCCGCCAACACGACCGAAGCCGCCCCGGAAGAACCCGTCGGTCCGCCCCCCGCCTGGACCGTGCAACCCGGCGGCACAATCGGCTTTTCTGTCGGCAATGATGGCCAGACGATCAGTGGCAGCTTCGCCAAATGGACCGCCGCGATCGTCATGGACCCGGACCATCCCGAAACCGCCGACATCAAGGTGACGATCGACATGGCCAGCGCCAGCGTCGGCGATGCCTATCAGGACGGGATGCTGCCGGGCGACGAATTTTTCGCCGTCGCCGCCCACCCCACCGCGACCTTCACCGCAAAGGGCGCGGAGAAAAGGGGCGCGAACGCCTATCGCGCCACCGGCACGCTCAGCCTCAAAGGCGTCGCCAAGCCCCAGACGATCCGCTTCACCCTGTCGGGCGACGGCGCAACCCGCAAGGTCAGCGGCACCGCAACCATCGCCCGCTCGGCCTTTGGCGTCGGCAATGGCGAGAGCAGCGGCGGGCTGACACCGCAGGTGGCGCTGACCTTCGCCTTCACGGCGAAGCGACAGTAAAAATCCGCCATGCTCCCGCGCAGTAATTTATAGTGTTCATGACCCGTTGCTTGGAAACCCCCTATGCGCGCACTCCCCATCCTTATCGCGACCGCCTTGCTCGCCGCCTCCCCCACGCCGGTCGCGGCCCAGGCCTTCATGTTCGAAAGCGGCACCTCGCTGCTTGCCAAATGCCGCAACAAGGCACCCGAATATGCGCTGGCCTGCACCGCCTATATCGTCGGCGTGGTCGATGGCATCCGCAAGGACAGCTTCATCGGTCGGGGTCGCCCGATCTGCTGGCCGGACAAGATGAGCGCCAACGACGCCCGCCGCACGGTCGTCGCCTATCTCGAACGCTGGCCCGACCAGCGGCACGGCCCCGCATCCGTGCTGGTCAGCGTGGCGCTCAACGACCGCTATCCATGCCAGAAATAGCCGCTCGATCAGTCTGATCGAAAGGATCATTGCGCCTGAACGCCGCGCGGCTGCTATAAACTTGCCTTGAACGGCGCACCGGCGTAGGTGCGGCCCCTGTTTTTTTGGTTCATTTTAGGAGACTCGTCGTGGCGGCGAAATGGACGCCGGATAGCTGGCGCGCGCATAAGGGCATTCAGATGCCCGCTTACCGGGACACGCAGGCGCTGGCCGCCGTGGAAGCCCAGCTCGGCCAGTTTCCGCCGCTCGTCTTTGCAGGCGAGGCCCGCAACCTGAAAACGGACCTGGCCAAGGTCGCGGCCGGCGAAGCCTTCCTGTTGCAGGGCGGCGATTGCGCGGAAAGTTTCGCGGAATTTCACCCGAACAATATCCGCGACACGTTCCGCGTACTGCTCCAGATGGCGGTGGTCCTGACCTTTGCCTCGAAGCTGCCGGTGGTGAAGGTCGGTCGCATGGCGGGCCAGTTCGCCAAGCCGCGTTCGGCCGATACCGAAGTCATCGGCGGGGTCGAGCTGCCCAGCTATCGCGGCGACAATGTCAACGACATCGCCTTCACGGCGGAAGGGCGCGAGCCGGACCCGCAGCGGATGGTGCAGGCCTATAACCAGTCGGCGGCCACGCTCAACCTGCTGCGCGCCTTCTCGACCGGCGGCTATGCCAGCCTGGACCGCGTCCATGGCTGGATGCTCGATTTCATGGGGCGCAGCCCTTGGGCAGCGAAGTTCGAGCAGATGGCCGACCAGATCGGCCAGGCGCTCGACTTCATGCGCGCCTGCGGCCTGTCGGCGGAAACCGTGCCGCAGCTTGGCGGGACCAGCTTCTACACCAGCCATGAAGCGCTGCTGCTGCCGTTCGAGCAGGCACTGACGCGGCAGGACAGCCTGACCGGCGACTGGTATGACACGTCCGCCCACATGCTGTGGATCGGCGACCGCACCCGCTTTGAAGGGTCGGCCCATGTCGAATATCTGCGCGGCATCGGCAATCCGATCGGCATGAAGTGCGGCCCCAGCCTGGAGCCGGACGCGCTCATCCGCCTGCTCGATGTGGTGAACCCAGGGCGCGAAGCCGGGCGGATCACGCTCATCACCCGCTATGGCCATGACAAGATCGAGGCGGGCCTGCCCAAGCTGGTCCGCGCGGTGATGCGCGAAGGCCATCCGGTGGTCTGGTCCTGCGACCCGATGCACGGCAATGTCGTCAAGGCCGCCAACGGCTACAAGACACGGCCGTTCGAGCGCATCCTGGCCGAAGTGCGCGGCTTCTTCGCCGTCCACCGCGCCGAGGGCAGCTTTGGCGGTGGCATCCATGCGGAGATGACCGGCCAGAACGTCACCGAATGCACCGGCGGCGCCATCGCCATCACCGACGAAGGCCTCGCCGACCGCTACCACACCCATTGCGACCCGCGCCTGAACGCGGCGCAGAGCCTGGAACTGGCCTTCCTGCTGGCCGAAATGCTGAACGAAGAACTGAAAGAACGCCGCGCCGCGGCGTGAGGGAATGGGGTCGGATCATGTGATCCGGCCCCGATCACCCATCTATCCCTCTCCCTCCAGGGAGAGGGATGCGCAGACTTGGCAGCTTGCTGCCCTAGTCGAAGCTGGGTGAGGGTGTGCGGCGTTCACATATGCGCACCAAATCAGCGTCCAACTTCGCCTAGGGGCCAACTTGGGTGGATTTCAGTCAGTCAGCTTTTGGGTAGATGACCGGCGATAGCTGACGTTGCACGAAGAAAAATCGTCCGGCAACAATCGCGCACTTGCGGACGTTTTGGCTTGCTGCATATTGCACGCATGTATCCCACAACATTCACCGAGCTTTCAGGGCTGATTGGCATTCTCGTGCCACTTGTAATCGCAACATTCGCTGGTCTGCGGAGCGTCCGCACGAAGGCTTTAGAGAATGATCTTGTGCGGTGGCGAAGGATTAACGAGCTAGCCGCAACGCTTTACAATAAGGACCATCAATTCGGTCTTTGGGCGCAGTTGGCGGCAGCACACGAGCTAGGGGAGGTATCTTCGCCACATAAGGGGGCTGCAAAAGCCATCCTAGCGCAATCAAGGATTACTTTTGTAGGCAACATTGCGCTTACCGAAGCGCTAAATATAGCAACGCAACGTATAAACCGGCGTTGGTGGAAAGGCAGCTAACCACCAGATTTCGTCATTCGGCGTCCGACGGCCCGTCTGAATGAATGGCTGGTTTCGAAGAGGAGGATAATCTCGCGGAACAGCAAAAAATGGTCGGTTAGCTCACCCCTCACCCAACCTCGCGCCATTCCCCCGGATGCACGCCCTCCAGCGTCCATTCGCCGATCGCCCAGCGCACCAGCCGCAGCGTCGGATGCCCCACCGCTGCCGTCATGCGGCGCACCTGCCGGTTCTTGCCCTCCCTTATCGTTAGGCTGATCCAGCAATCGGCCACGGTCTTGCGGAAACGCACTGGCGGGTCGCGGGGCCACAGCGCCGGGTCGTCGATCCGCTCGACCTCGGCTGGCAAAGTCCGTCCGTCCTTCAACGTCACCCCGCGCCGCAGCGCGTCGAGCGCCGCCTCGTCCGGTTCGCCCTCCACTTGCGCCAGATAGGTTTTGGGCATTTTGAACCGGGGGTCGGCGATCCGCGCCTGCAAGCGGCCATCATCGGTCAGCAGCAGCAGCCCCTCACTGTCCGTGTCCAGCCGCCCCGCGGGATAGACGCCCGGCACATCGACAAAATCCTTGAGCGTCTGCCGCTCCGGGCCATTGGCTTCGGGGGTGAACTGGCACAGGACGTTGAAGGGTTTATTGAACAATATCAGCGTCATGGCCTAAATCTCTTCCTCAAATGCCAGGCTGCCCTGATTGACGAGCGCGGTGAGCAGGGCAAGTCCGGCATCGGACGGATCGACCGTCACATGATCCTGCGCGCAGATCATCTCGGCCAGCGCTACCGTGTCGCCCGCACAATCGAAACATTCGCCATCGACGAACAGCAGCAGACCCGCCCCCTGCCGCACAAAGGAAAAGCGGCTGGCGGGATTGCGGCACAGCGCCGCCCCCTGCGCCAGCATCGCCGCGACATTGCCCGCTTCCATCGGCTCTTCGGGGCGCCAGTCGGTGTCGGGATATTTGGGGCTGCTGCTATATTGGCCGAACCAGCGGGCAAAGGCGTTGCGATCGGCCAGCGCGGCGGTCACCAGCCCGTGCAGCCGGTCGATCGCGGCAGGCGCGATCTCGCCCGGATTGGCCTGCTGCGCCAGATCGGGATCGGCAAAGCGATCCTCGTCCGGCATCGCGTCCACCAGCGTCTCGGACCAATGTTCGACCAGTTCGGCGCGGGACGGTGCGCGAAAACCGACCGAATAGGTCATGCAATCATCGCCCACCGCCACGCCATGATGCGCCACCCGCGGCGGCACATAGAGAATGTCGCCCGGCTCCAATATCCATTCCTGTTCCGGTACGAAGTCCGCGAGCAGGCGCAGATCGTCATGCGGCAAAAGCGGCGTTGTGGAATCGCACAGGCCGCCCACCTGCCAGCGGCGGCGGCCCAGCCCCTGCACCAGAAACACATCATATTGGTCGAAATGCGCGCCCACCCCGCCGCCATCGGTGGCATAGCTGACCATGACATCGTCGATCCGCCAGTTGGGGACGAAGCGGAACGGGTCGATCAGCGCCGCGACCTGCGGCACATGATGGTCCACCGCCTGCACCAGCAATGTCCAGGGGCGACCACCCAGCTGGCCAAAGCGGGTTTCGGGCAGCGGCCCGCTCTCCATCGCCAGCCGATCATCCCCCAGCGTGATCAGCCGCGATTCCACGCCCTCCTCGCACGCCAGCCCCGCCAGCTCGTCCGGCTCCAGCGGATTGCGCCACTCCCCCCACGGGTTGCGGATCAAAAGCGGCTTCTTCTGCCAATAGTCGCGCAGGAACAGGGCGGGATCGAAATGGGAAAGCTGCATGGCACAGCCCTGCCCGCTGGGCGCTGGCCTGTCAAAGCGCCTTTCCTGATCCTCCCCTTTAAGGGGAGGTGTCGGGCCGCAGGCCAGACGGAGGGGTGTCACCCTATCGAGAGGGCGACACCCCTCCGTCAGCACTGCGTGCTGCCACCTCCTCTGCAAGGGGAGGATCCGATAGAATGATCACCATGCCCCCCCTACATCTCCAGCCCGATCAGCGTCCCGCTGCCGATACGGTCGACATAGCGTTTGCCGTCAATCTCCAGCCAGTCGGGCGTCACTTCCAGCCGTCGCCCCCGGATGGTCGTGCGCAGATGTTCCACCGCGATCCGGTTGCGCGCGACGATGCGCAGCACCGCAAGGCCATCGCCGCGCGACGCCATCATCGAATAGCGGTCGCCGCGCAGCAGGAAGTGCCAGCTGCCATTGGTGGGCAACCATTCATTGCCGTCGATCACCTGCACCGGTTCGCCATCGGGCGCGCCCAGCCGCACGCTGATCCGCGTCGCGCCATTGGTGCGGCGGGGCGGCGCGAAGATCAGGATCGGCTCGCCGTCCAGCGTGATCGGGATCGGCGTGTCGCGCAGCAAGCGCGATCCGCCGACGATCAGTTGTGGCAGCTCGGCGGAAAAGGGCAGCCGGTCGCGCGCGAAATGGCGCTGGCGCACCACCGGATTGGCATGGAAACTCTGCACCTGCGTCGCGGTCAGCCGCCCTTCCTCGACCAGCCCGTGGCAGGTCGGGCACAGCAAAGTCGCGCCATTGCTGTCGGGCAGGGCCAGATAGCGATAGATGGTCACCCCGCACCGCACACAGGCAAAGCCGCAGGCCTGCCTTATGTCCGCGCGCTGCTCGGCTGTCAGTTCCGTCAATGACGGCATCACTCGCAAGCCCATGCAGACGACCCCTTGTCCGCGCCGCGCCACATCATGCGGCCCGGCGTTGCTGTTTCTGGCGTCCTCTGCGGCTGGGAACTCTGCCGGTCCCCCCAAACTGCTATCGTTGAAATATATGCGTCAAAGTCAAGGGGTAGCGTGAGACAACCTATCGCTGCGGCAACAGATCCAGGTTGCGCGCGGCAGCAATGGCGCGGATGCGGCCGGGTCGCGGCATATTCTTGATCGCGATTTCGGCGACATCGCCCGCGCTGAACAGCTCGACGTGGCCGACGTCGAAGATGCGCTGGCCCAGGCTTTGCGTGATCCGCACGCTGCGAATGCTCGACAGCGCGACCTGCGTGCGCTGCTTGGCCAGCAACCCCCGCTCCATCAGCACCTCGCGCTCGCTCAGCGCCAGCCGCTCCCCCTTATGCATCACCCACCACACAGCAATGGCGAGAATACCGACCACCGACACCAACAACAGCGTGAACAGCACCGGGTGCGCCCGGAACATCGCGGGATGCTCATCATATAACCAGCCCTCGCTCATGCCGCCTCCTGCGTCGGGAACGCGCCGGTTTGACCATGCCCCTGCGCCATCGTCAAGCCGCCGATCCCCTGATCCGCGCCGGGTTGGTTAACGAAATATTTGCGAAAGATCGGCTAACATTACACAGAATAGTGGAAAACCGATCATGGCACGTAATCTCTACGACCTGGGCGATCGCACACCCGACCCGTCGGGTGCCTGGCTGCATGACACGCAGGAAAGCCGCACCCGCATCGTGCCGGTGGGCATCATCCTGGTCGCGCTGCTGATCGCGGGCGGTGCGATATTGCTGTTCAAGGATATGTTGCCCGCCCCCGGTGGCGCCAAGGTCGCTGGTCCCACGACCATTTCCGAACGCTTTGCCACCTGCGACGACCTGACCGGCGACGCCTGCATCCTTTCGGCGGACAGCTATGCCTATAAGGGCCAACGCTATCATGTGGCCGACATCAGCGTCCCCAGCCAGACCAATGCCCAATGCCCGGCCGAAGCGGAACTGGCGCAACAGGGCCGCACCGCGCTGGCCGCAATGATGAACGGCGGCGCGTTCGACGCCCGGCCCGATCCGATAGATCCCGACCCGTCGGCCAGATTGCTGGTACGCGACGGCGTGTCGCTCGGCCAGTTGATGGTCCTCAAGGGCCATGCCCAACCCTGGTCGCCCAAGCCGATCAACTGGTGCGCGGGCGAGGCGCGCTGAGCATCTGTCTCGAAATGCGCGAAAGAGCGCATTTCGGTTGCCGCACCGGCCCACACCCCCACCCGACCTCCCACAGAGTGTATCCTGAATGGGAG
>NZ_JBMDKQ010000017.1:0-92234 GCF_057809795.1 Sphingobium sp. FG125 | reverse complement strand
GCTGTTATAGGCGATCCGCCGATGCCCGCAGTCCTCGCAGGCCTCGACATGACCGCCAAGGGCTGCGGTGCGGCAGTTCTCGATCGCCGTCATCACCTTGAGCTGGGTGAGGCTCAGATGCCCGGCATGGGCGGCCCGATAGGCCGGTCCGGCGGTGCGAAAGATGTCGGCGACCTCGAGTGAGGTGCGCAACGGCTCAGCCGTCTGGCGCCACTTGTGGATCGGGCAGCGTTACCAACCTGTCGAGCGGGCTAATGACCGCGCGCACCGTTCGGGTGGCGACCGTGGTGTAAAAGGCGGTGGTCTCGAGGTTCGCATGCCCCAGCAGCGCTTGGATGATGCGAATATCGACCCCGTCCTCCAACAAATGCGTGGCGAAGCTATGCCGCAGGGTGTGCGGGCCGACCCGCTTGGTGATGCCCGCGGACTCTGCGGCGTCGACAACAATGCGATGGAGTTGTCGCGTACTGAGCGGCTTGAGGTAGTGCATCCCCGGGAACAGCCAGCCATCGGCATGCATGACGCCCTGTTGCCGGCCAACGGACCACCACTCGCGCAACAGGGTAAGCAGGTCAGCAGGCAGGAGCGCATTGCGATATCGCCCGCCTTTGCCGCGCTCCACCCGCAGGAGCATGCGCTTGCTATCGACATCGCGGACCTTGAGCATCGTCACCTCGGCGGCACGCAAGCCCGCGCCATAGGCGACGGACAGCGCTGCTTTATGCTTGAGGCATGTGGTCGCCCCGAGCAGCTGCGCAACCTCGTCGGGGCTCAGAACGATGGGCAAGGAACGCGGGTTCTTGACCGTATGGAGCTTGCGGGAAAGATCCGGTCGATCAATCGTGTGCGTGAAGAAGAAGCGCAGCGCTGAAACGATACTGTTCATGGTCGGCACGCCCAGGCCGGCGTCGCGCTGTTCGACCTGGAATAGCCTCAGGTCCTCTGCTGTCGCGGTGTCGGGAGGGCGCCCAAGATAGGTGGCAAAACGCGCGACGTGACGCACGTAGTCGAACTGGGTTTTGCGAGCGAACCGTCGCAGGTTCATGTCTTCAATCATGCGCTGGCGCAATGAGCTGACTGGGGTATCAGAGACACTGGTGATCATCGTACGCTCCTTGGTTGAAAGGAGTCGCGATAATCTGCCTATGCCGCAGCAGGCTCAACCAAAGCGCCGATATCAGTGGGTCAGCGGTACTTCAAATCCAGGCACCCATCCCGCGCCAGCGGGTTCGTACAAGTTGGCGGCAACAGCCATCGCCGCGGCTGAGCCGGAATGTCGGCTATCCCATTATCAGCACTCCGAACCTGACTGTCGCGAATGTCCCAGATTTTGCTATACAGCGGACCGCTATAAACCTCAAAATGTAGCCTGCTCGGCTAAAGTCGAAAGCGGATGGATTGCATAGCTCATGTCTGATCCCTCCCATTGCCTATGCTTTTGCGGCGTCAAAATCTGGTAGGTCATCCAGCCTCTTGGATGGCTTCGCTTTCGGCGTTACAATATAATGCAAAACGGAGGGACAAGTCCCTCATTCGCACGATTTTGGCGGGACGTCCGTGCGCTTCTCTCGCTGCTGTCGCTCCTCATGCAGTTCGCGTGCGATCTGACGACCCAGGAGGCGCGCAAGTCGCAGGATCGCGGCATCCGCTTCGGTAGAAAGACTGGGAGGTGCATCTTGCCTAGGCCGCTTCTTCTTCATCGCGGCCGTGTCCAGGATTTGCAGTATGCCCACTTATCGGAGCCGAAAAACAAAGCTGGAAGGAGCGGGGGAGGAAAGGAGGCGGTAGGATTCATGCGATTGCCATGGGTGATCGGTCCACGGTGATCAGGGCGGATCGGTTTCTGGTCGGATGAATCTGTGCTATTTTTCCAGATGGAAAGGCTCTGCAGATGCAGGATTTTGATCACGTCGAACAGACAGAAGAGTCCCGCCCGCCATCGCTGGGCGCCGCCGATTGGTTTTGGCGACCATGGTACGCGAAGCTCTATTGGGTAACGGCGCTGCTGTACTGGATTGGCCTCGAGATTATGATAGCCATCCCCTATGACCGCATTAATACGTCCGTGGCCAACACCATGGTGTTGCTCATCCTCGTTTTCAATCCGATCACGGTCGTAGCGGTTCTCGGCTATGGTTTCTTGAAAGCCAAGGTTGCTTGCGGAGAATGGGTGATCGCGCCGGGGTCGGTACCGCAAAGGCCAGTCATGGACCCTTACACTGATCCGTCCGATCCTCGCTCCGGACTCCGTCATCTCCGCCACGTTGGCGTGATCAAAGACTGACATCATGGATCCCGCCGTTCTTTGAAGGTGGGATCGCCGTCCGCCAATCCATCGTCGCGATCGAAAAGTAGCCGTCCGGTTCTGAGGACCGAGGACTGTTCCATTGATGTGATAGGAGCAGTGACATCGGCTGTGCCGCGTCCGGCGTCTGCTTGTCTTAGATATCTGTTCCGAAGCCCGTCATTGCCAAGCACGCGCTGACTGATTTCTCGGGCAAAAGTTTCCTCCGGTCGACCAGAACGAGCGGCCGTTTTCTCTGCTGAAGCAATCGCTTCCCGAACATCGTAATTCACCGTATCAATCGATGACTGAGCGACAACCGCCGCAATGCCTCTATCCGAAATGTCAGCGCTCACTCTGCCGGTCAACGAGCCTGTAGCGCTGCCTTTGCCACTGCCTTTTTCTGCGCTGCCTCTACCACCCGCGCCAACGCCGCGCGATGCCGCAGCCGTAAGATCGCCGGAAATGCTCTGGCTATCCGCTGTCGAATGCTCTGCTGACCGCGATAGAGAGCGTTGCCACCCGGTCTGTACCATGATCGCGGTGACGTCGCGCTCCAGCGTATCGGCGACCTGCGGTTTCAGCCGCCAGTCACCCCGCCGATCCATCTCGAACCCACCGCGCAACCAGTTGGCCATGGCGGCCTGGCCTTGCGCACCGCTGCCCAGGAAATGCTCGATGGTGTCCGGCCCCGCCTGCTTCCCAGCTTCGAACCGCGTACTGGTATCGTTGCGCGCAGACTGGCTGAACCCGGTGCTGCTGGAGACGAGCAGATCATTGTGGGCGAAGCTGAACCTGGCATGCCCGCCATTGGCGATTGCACCAAGCTGGCTTTCGTTGATGAGCCCGCCTCGCCACATCTGCGCGGCCAGTTCCGGCGTCAGGTTAAGGCCGATGTCCCCATTCTGGTCCATGGCGATCTGGCGCTTGGACATCTCCACGCCATGCTCGCGGAGCAGCGCCTGGGTGCGGGTGAGCCGCTCATTGTCGACGATGCCGGTCAGTCGCTCGTTGCGTGCGCGATCGGCGATGCCTTCTGCGCCGCCTTCAGCCATATCAACCTGGTTTCCGGCAGTGCCCGCGAGCGAGCGGATTAAGGAATCCAGACGCGCGGCTTCGCGGACCGACACGCCAGCGGCAGCGGCGCCTTGTGCAAAACCGGCATTGTCCGCCTGGCGCCGCTGCTCACCGATTTGGGCCGAGCTGCGCACGCCATCAGGACCGATCTCGCGCTGGGCATCAAGCTTGCCCGACCGCTCGGCAAAATCATAACCGGCGGCCTCGCGCGTGCGACCGTAGACGCTTGTGCCCTCACGTGCCGCTTCCGCGCTCGCGCCGTCGGCAGTGCCGACCTGAACAGCGGCATTGTAGCTTTCCAGGGCGCGTAGCACCTGCGCCTCGTTGCGCCCGGTCGAGCGCGACAACTGGCTGATCGCGGTCGATCGGGCTTCGCCCGAAAGTGCATTGATGAACCCGATGCGCCGGCTGGTTTCGGTGACCGAGAGACCGAGCATCCCTGCGGCTTCGCGCTGCCCCTGATTATGTCCGGCACGATGGGCCTGTTCCGTCGACACATTGCCGCGTTCGACCGCCGCAACCCTGTCGCCGGCATAGACGCGTCGTCCTTCCATCGCGCCCACCTGCGTCTGCGCAGCGGTCAGGTCATTACGCAGCATCTGTTCCTGATCGAAGGCGTTGGCCGTGATCTTGGCGAAGGTCGGATCAGCGCCCGCCTGGGCGATCACGGTCGAGGCTTTGAGCGCAGCATCCTTTGCATCATAGCCACTGCGCTCAAAATGCCGCTGCGCGCCCGACTGCATCATCTCATAGGCTTGGCTGTCGCCGAACGCCTTCCACTGCACCATATTTTGCGCGAAAGCGGCAAAAGCGCGTTCGCCGCCCTGGCCTTCGCCGAAGTAGCTCGTGCCAAGCTTGCGCAGCGCATCTCCCTGCGCAAAATTGTGGATGGCAGAGGTTGCTGCGTTGGCCCGGATGGCGCTGGCCGTGGCAGGATCGTTCAAATCCCGACCGATCAGGGCAGGGGAGAGCCCGCCCAGTTCCCGGGCGGCATCGGCCCGGCCAAGCCCGAACGCCGCCGTTCCGGTCGCGCCGCCGCCATGTTCTCTGATGACCGATCCGGCCGACGCAAAGGCGCGGTCGAGCCCAAAACTGCTGCGCTCGCCAAAATCGCCAAACCCCGCCGATGTGGAGCGCCGCGCCATCGTGCCACCAGCCGAAGCCTGTGCCTCCAACGCGGAGGCATAGCCCTCGCTGGTCCCCACGGTTGCCGCCGCCATGCTGCCCTGGCCCTGGACACCGAGCATACCGGACGTGAAGGCGGTGAACATATTGCCCGAGAAGCGGAACACGGTGAACACGAACGCGCCCGCCAGGCCCGCCGCTGCGGTTCGGAACGAGCCGAAGATGGCGAGCGCCTTCATCGCTGCCGACGGCGCGAGAATCCAGCTATCGGCCGCGACATTGGTCGCGCGCAATTCGGCCAGTACATCCATCGCCCGGCCAAGGGTGAGCTGGTAGATGCCGGCATCGATCACGCCCCAGAGCGCGACGAACACGAACAGGCCGAGCGCGAAGCTTGCAACCCGCAGGTTGATTGGCGTCAGAATGAACAGCAGCGCGATCGGCATCATCATCAGCATGATCGCGAACACCGAGGCCCGGATGGTCGGCATCCATTCATTGGCCGTCGAGAGCGTGGCAAGGCCGTTGGATTCAATCGCCCGGTTCGCCATCACCCGCGCCGTGGCTGCAGGCGAATCTTCAAACAGCACATCGCCGACCGTCTGACCGAGCAGGATGTTGGTGAGGAACGTCTGCCGGCTCATGGATTGACCCAGCATCATGTCGCCCAGCGCATCGATCTGCTGGCGGCAGCGATCGCGCTGACTGGCCTGGTTCACATCGAATCCGGTTCGGGCGCAGACCTGATCGCTATAAGCGTCGAACGCTGTGGCACCCGACAGGCGGTCGGCAATATGGTCCCAGGCTGCATCGCAGCTCATCGTCGTCCCGCCCTTGTCGCTCGCCGTGAAGACGGTCGAGAAGGTAGCGGGGCCAGCCATCGCCGCGAAGGAAGCGGGGAGGTCGGTCGAGGTCCGGAACAGCTGATCGTCATCGACGCCATAGGCCGGCGAGACACGCGCGACCGGATAGCATTGCCGCACATAATCCTTCACCGTTGCATCAAGGAAGGTATCGACGATCGGGCTGCGCGGCGAGACCGCGTTGAGGAACAGGTCGAACGCATGGCCACCTGCGCCAAATTCCAGCTTGGCATTGGGGTCGGTGGTATTGTCGTCGATGGTTTCGGCCAGCGCCCGTTCCATCAGGTTGGTGACGCCTGCGACCAGCACGATGAGATTGGGGACGTCGCCGACCGGCTGATAGGCATTGCGCACCCGGTCATAGATGTGGACGGTACCGGTCGTGGCGATCATCCCGGCGAACAGGCCGATGCCGATCAGCATCTGGAAGCCGAAGGCAACCAGGCCCATGCCGGAACCCCGAATGCTGGCGATAACCGCGCCAAGGCCGATGCCGACCACCGCGACAATCAAAACCAGTGTTTCATAGCGCGGATCGCCGAAGATCATCGCGACCAGGTGAAACGCGTCGACGGTTTCGGAGAAGCCGTCCCAAGTGTGATAGCTGGCATCGATCGCTAGCGCGGGCGCGGCGCTCAGCAAGCCGAACAGGACACATGCCAGGCGGATCAGATAGCGCATAGCTCGCCTCACCGATTGCGATTGGCGTTGGCGCCAGCGGCGTCACGCGCATCACGGTCGCGCTGGCGCACCACCCCGGCATAATTTGCCGACAGGTTCGCCTGGTTCATGGCTGCGATGTAGGACTGGCGCATCTGCGCGCGCTGGCGCAACACCTCGTCGCGCAGTTCGCTTAGCTGCTCGATGCCCTTGGTCAGGATGCGGGTCTGGCAGATGTTGGTGTTGTCTGCGTCGGCCGCGCCCGCCGTCGTCACGCCGCGCTCGGCATTCTGCAGCGCAAAGTCGATCGAGCGGGTCAGATCATTAAGCATCTGATAGGCGAGGGTGAGGGCGACCAGCTCGTCGGTGTCGGCGATCACGCTGTCGGTCAGGCCCTGCCGCACACCCCATTCGAGCAGCCGATAGACCGGCAGGGTCCGCACATTGGCGACGAACTGCTTTTCTTCAGTGGTCAGCGCGGCGCGGGTACGGATCTTGGCGGCCACCGATTCCATCCTTTCGCGCGCCAGCAGCAGCGCGCCGCGCCCGGCGCCGTTCACCGAACAATCTGAAGCGGTCGCAGGAATGTTGAGCGCGCGGGTGGGCACCCGTCCGGTCAGGAAATCATCGGCGCTCTCGCTATCCTGGCGTGGGCAGGCGGGGATTGCTGAGAAGAGCGGCACCTTGTCCTTATCATCCCAGCGCATATAGACATCGCCCACCCGTGCGCGCATCACGCCCGCCCAGTCGGACGCGCCGACGCGCGCGGCAGCATGGCCAAGCAGCGAACCGGTCTTGAAGATGTCGGTGACCTCGGACGGGCAATTGGCGAGCGCGTCCTTGAGATCCTCTGTCGGATTACCCTTATTGGCCTGGATCTTCTCCCGGCTCTGTTGCCAGCTATTGGCATAGCCTGCACGGATCGACTTGTAGCCGGTCATCTCCTCGACGATGCCAGACATATTATCGGCGCCTTTGGCAATCTGAACCATGCGATTGGCGAGGCGGCAGTCGTTCACCTGGATGGAATTGAGGTAATTGGTCGCTGCCTCCATCTTCGAGATGATGTTACCCATTTTCTCGTCGAGCGTTTCGAGCAGATATTGGAAAGCGACGGCCGGCGCGGCCTGCAGGATCGTCTCCAGCTTCTGGACCAGATAGTCGGGGTCGAGAAACGACATGCCCCCTACAAACATGTCGATGCCGCCACAGCCCGCCTTCACCTTGGGAAGCGTCAGGCTCATCAGATAGTCGTCATGGACATCGACGCGGCCCGACATGCCGCCCGCGGTCACATAGCCGCGGGTCTGGTCCTCGAAGCTGCCTGGCGAGCTATAGGTGACATTATCGAACCAGCTTTCGGCCCAGCCTTGCGCATAGGCAGGGGCCGCCTGGCCGCATGAAGCGACGAGGATGGAGAAGGCGAGGGCCAGACGATGTGAATGATGTCTCATGGCAGGCTTCCTGATGAAAATGGACATGTGACGCCGCCCCGCCATGATCAGCGTCGCTTTGGGTTAGAGGATGTCAGCGCCCTCACGCCGACGATCCCGGTAAATTTCGACATGGCGCGCACGCCTACCGCGGCCCGGGTTCCGGTCAGCATCCGGGCGGCAAGCCAGGCGTTGCGCGCGATATTAGCGCCATGATCAGCGCCGATTGCGATCGGCACCATGCGGTTCCGGTCGGCAAGCGGGCGGACCCATGCGACGGGGTTTCCGACCCAGGGAAGGCCGAGACGTCCCGATCGCAGCATCGCTTCCTCTTGCCCCAGCGTCCCAACCTGCCAACCATAACGGGTGCGGAAAGCGGAAAGCTCGGTCCACAGATCGCCGCATGGCAGGCAGCCGGGCGATGTGCTCATCTCGATAGTGTAGAGCGATGCTTGGCCACGCAGCATGCTCTCGAAATCGACAGGAAAGTCTCGGGTCACCGGCACGCGGGCCAGCCAGAGACGCATGTCTGCGCCTGTCGACACCGGATGAATGGCGGCTCGCCTGGCAACGACGCGATCTGCCTGTTGCGCAGCGCCCATTGCGGGCGTCTGCACCGATATTGTGAGCATGAGAGCCCAGGCAAACCGGGCTTGGCCAAGGCGCGTCACGGCCTTGGCTCCCGGGCATCCACGAGGTCGCCGCCGATCACGCGCGGATCGGTCGAGGATACAGGCCCATTGGCGAGCGCATCGAAAAAGCCGTCTTCCTCGCCGGCTCCCGTCAGCCATTGTTCGGGCCGGATGTCGCCGCGCAGCAGCCGGACCGCCTGATAGGCCATCTGGGCGAGATTGGGATAAGTCTCGACCCCTGCTGCGATTACCATGCGCTGGGCGCTGTTCCGTCGGATCACCATGGTGGTCGGCGTAACCTCGACCCCGAAGCGCTGGCTGAGTTCGGGTTTGCGGTCGAGATCCATCAGGCTGACCTGCCAGCCCATATCCTCCTGGAACCGCTGGACGATCGGCCATTGCACCTTGCAGTAGCCGCAGGAGTCCCGTGCGAACATGACCAGCGCAAATTCCCCGGCATGTGCGCGCAGATATTGGCGGCGGACCTGATCCTTATGTGCGCCCAGCGCATCGCGGGCCTCGCCCACCATCGGATTGGCGGCCCGGGCATTGAGCTGCGGATAGGTGAGCATCGCAAGCTGGGTGACGCCGGCAAAGGCGCGTGCCTTGCGCCGGGCAAAATCCTGCAGCCGCCAGAAGTCGGCGACCGCATCGATCGTCAGAACGGTGGCGGCATAGTCGCGCTGCTGTTCGATCAGCTTGGCGATCCGGGGCGGCGCCCATTTGGCCAGTTCAACCATCGGCGGTATGATGGGTCTTGGAATGCCATCATCGTCCGCCTTTTCCGCAGCGTCGGCCTTGGGGGTTTCATACCACCAATAGCCGCGTGTTCCGCGATCTCCCGGGCCTGGAGGCGCGGGCTGCGCACCCGCAAAATCGATGGGCAGCAGCAGCAGGGCACCCAGAGCGAGGAGGCGCTTCACAGCAGCTTCTCCATGCGGGTGAGCCGCGCAATGGAGACCGGACCATAATAGCGGCTGTCATATCCGTCGGGATGGCGCGAGCCGACGAAGATCATTCCATCGGGAATATGCGGACTTTGCGGCCGCCAATGGTCAAGCGCCTTGCCGCTGAGCGATAAGGGTTTGGCGACGCCCATCAGCCTGCCATTGCAATAGTACAACCCGGTCCAACCGCGGCCCAGGGTGGCAGGCTTTTCAACCATCACGATCTTGTCGCCTGGCAAGCACAGCGCATATTTGGTGACATTCACTGGCTTGGGGCCGGCAAGCGGATCGGACAGAAGGAACGAGACGAGGTCGCCGTGACGGATCGTGCCGGGGGAGCGGTGCACGACCCAGGCATCGATGGAGGGCGTCATGACCAATGTGATCTGCGGCATCGCCCACCAGGCGAAGAGGCCGATCGGCAGCACGATCCCATAGGCCTTGAAAAGCTGACCCGGACGGGGCGGCTGCCCAAGACCAGCAGCGCCTAGTGCAACTGCTGCGCGCAGCGGCAGATCCTTGAGTTCACACCAGATCCGGTTACCGGCGCGCCATATGAGCAAGAGCATCCTGCACCTCCGCCTTGCCGCCAAGGCGGCTATATTCTTCAAGAAGCCCGAACAGGGCAGCGTCGCCCAGCACGAGATGCGCTGCGCGCGGGCTCGCCTCGTCGCGCTCGCAATAGGGCCGGGTCGGATCGCCCGGGATCATCGCCAGCGCAGGCACCTGGGTGACGCGATGCTGCCGGAAAATCAGGGGATCGACGATCAGCTGCACGTCGCGCATGGCGCAGGCGGGGCCTTCGCAGCCCGGATCGCGGCGCAGTATCGCGGCCGACAATTGCGCCATCGGTCCAACCTGCCGCATCCCGCCCGGCATGCCGCGAAAAGCCATGACACCCCTGGCCCGTTCGAGCTGCCCTGCATAAGTGCGCAGTGTTTCCACCGGCATGGAGGAGGACACGAACAGCACGGGAACCCAGTGCTTCCCGCTACTGCCGGAAAGGACGCCAGCCAATGCCGCTTCTTCGGGCTGTTCAAGGCCCAGGGCCTGCGCGATCCGCCGACTGGCGGTCTCCCGTTCGATGGCAAGGGCTTTGCGCGCCGCCGCGACGTCTGCCTCGACGCGGTCCGCCATGGCAGGATACTGCTTGCGCCGACGGATCCCCTCGAACGCGCGGCGCTGCGCCGCGGCGTCAGCGTTGGTCGGCAGAACAGGCGAAGGTGGCGCAGACGCCTTGGCTTTGCCCACCGCGCGTTTTAAGCGTTCGAGGGCCGCATCGCCTTGGTCTTCAATCCGCGTCCGCGCGTTCTGCCCTGTCGGTTGACTGGCCGGAGATCGCGGTTCGCGCGCCTGGGCCAATGCCGGCACGAGCGCGATGCCCGCCAGAAGCAGGGCGCGGCTAGTTGCTGATCGTCTGCATATGGGCATCGATCTTGTCCTTCATCTCGATCTGGATTTCGGATTGGGCGCGCGCCTCGACTTCCGTATAATATTCGGAGAGGTCCATTTTGCTGAAATCGAGCGCCTGGAATTCTTGCGGGCTAAAGCCCCGGCAATAGGGTTGCTTCGCGGTGCCCCAGCCGATGGCGCTAAAGGCCTTCAACTGCGGACGGCCTTGTTCCTGGATGATACGGCCAAGCTTTGTGTTGAAGCAGCAATGGCCCCGCGCCTTCTGGACGCACACGCCAAGGATGCTCGACGAACAATAGCTGCCGATCTCATGGCACATGCCCGAACCGCGCAGCATGCCCACTTCCATATCCTGTTGGTCGCAGCCCTGGAGCAGGAGATCGATCATGAAGTTGACCGCAAGACTGATCGCGATCGATGTGGGATCGATGCCGACGATGATCGCATTGGCGCCGGCGCTCGCTGCCTGGCTTGCGGTCGCGCCTGCCCTGAAGGCGGTGTAGGCGGCTTTCATGCCGGTGAAGACGCCCTTGGCCACCGCGATCTTGGTCGTAATCGACGAGATCGATCCGCCCATCCCGTCCTTCACGATTTTCCCCTTGTCCTTGCAGCAATTCTGGAAGGTGGTGCTGAGCCCAGCAGGACGGCAGCGCGCGGCGCGGCCGGAAAAAATCTCGATCGTGCCAAGGCAATGGCCATCAGCATCGACGGCGCCGTCGGCTGCGACACCGGGATCATCCACCACCGGCTCCTCGACGATCGGATTGGCGCTGGTGTCGATACAGGCGTTGGCCGAGCAGCTTGGCGCGCCGCCGCTGGCCGGCACAGCGCAGGCATATTGCTCGCCGAGCGGGCACCGCATCGCTCCCGCTCCATCCGCCTCACACGGTGTTTCGCCGATGGGGCACATCCATCCGCCCGCGCCGGTCAGATGGCAGCTTGCCGTTTCGCCGTCGTCCGCCGCATCGCCATTGCCGTTAAGATCGACAGCGCAAAGCTGCTGAGCGCTTGCGGTGCCGGGGAATAAGGAACTAGCGCCGACGAGGAGGATCAGCCCCAAAAGCAAGATACGCAGCGACCTCATCGCACGGCACTCGTGCAGACCATGTCGGCGCCGCCCAGACGTACGGTCTGCATCATCACTACCGCTTCGGGAAAATCATCGATGCAGCCAGAGCCCTGCACCAGTTCCTCGCCCTCGCCCGCAGGGCAGACACCATTCTCCTGGCAGGCGTGATAATGATAGTCCCAGCCCATGGGATCACTCTGTCTGGAACCGGTCACGCCATCGGGGGCTGCGGCTATATTGACCTGCGCCTTGCGGGTTTTGCAGATGGGCTCGCACGCATTGACGCTGCCGGACACGGGCAAGGAGAAATTGCGAGTTGTAGGGCTATAGCTGCCATCGGCATTCCTCACCCGATCAGCCAGCAGCGTCTCGGTCGAATGATCGATGATATAGGTGCCGCGCGAGAGATCGGGCTTCGGGACCGCGCCACTATCGACCGTGCAGGCATAGCTGCGCTCACGCTCGAAGAAGGCGCGGCTGATCGTGGTCGCGCAGGCGCCCGTGCCGATCAACCGGGTCTGGGGCAGGGGGGTGAGCCCGGTCTTGACGCGGTTGCGATAGGTGATGACGCCATCGACATCCTCATCGTCGAGACGACAGGCCTCATTGGCCGCATAGCCCGAACAGCTATCGACAAGCTGCTCGCTCGTCTTGCAGCCGGCGTCCACTTTCGCTTCGATCGCTGCATAGGCTTCGCCGCCATCGGCAACCGCGACCCGCAACCAGATATCATGATCGCCTTGCGTCAGCCTGGAGGTGAGATCGAGACCAGGATCGACATAGAAGGCGCTCCTCTTCTCGCATTTGCCCGGCGGCAGCCCCGATCCGGTCCAGACTTCCGGGCCTGAGGCAACCAGTTCGCCGTCGATCCTGATCTGTGCCCAATCGTCCCCGCCAAAGCGGGTCAGAAGTAGCTGCTGAAGCCTTGCGGCGTTCTTGACCCGCAATGTCATGTGAAAATCGACAAGAGTGCAGGATCCGCCAGACAGACTGTTGTCGATGGGCGAACCCATGACGAAGGTGCGGCTGTTTGGGTCTGCCGCGAAGGTTGCGTAGCCGCCCGCCACGCGATCGACGATCATCTCGGCGGTTATCTCTTCCTGTGTGATCTGCCGGGTGATGGCGCAACTCCGGCGCACCTGCGACGTGCCGGTTCCAGTCGACGAGGCGGACAGCGCCTGGAAAATGCTGCTTGTTTGCGCGGCGCCATAGGCGTCGCCGGCGATGGCGCCCGGATTGGCCTTGTAGGCCGTGGCGCCAACCTGCGGTTGCGCCGTACAGGATGTGGTTTGCGCGCCGGTATAGCGGATAAGCGGGCCATCGATGGACGCCTGCGCGATGCCGATACGCGGATCGGCCGCGGTAAGCGCGCCGACCACGCCCCCGCCCAGATCCTTGAGGATCGAGGCCATATTGCCCCAGACCAGATTGCTGCCGCAGCTATTGTTGACGCAGTAACAGCCGGCAAGATCGGTCAGCTCGACCTGGGACAGCTTCAACGATCCGGCTGCGGACGCGTCCCACCGGAAAAAGCGGCAGGCGTCCCAACTGCCGGGCGCGCAGGAGATGATCCCGTTCGCGCAAATCCCGGACGTGGGGACCGGAACGGTCAATGCCTCATCGAAGCGCCCGTCGAGATCGCTGTCGCGCGATATGCTGAGCGTGCCGATATCGCCGGTAACGCTCGGCTGGGCGAGCAGTTCGAGCAGGGTCGCGCTTTTCTGGCAGGCAAGATTGGGGGTGAAGGTCTTTTTGGTGTCGACCGTGGTGATGGGCTGTCCCGCCAGCCCCGGCGTCACATAATGGCCCAGCAGCGCGTCGCTGTCCGCGCTCTTTGCCCGCGCTGCGGCCGCCGCAGCGCGGGCGCGGTCCTGCGCTGTCTGCGCATGGAGCGGGACAGGCAGGCTCAGTGCTGCGAAAAGGACGAGGGTAGCTGACCTCACGGCCGCGTCTCGCCCGGATTGATCTGCCGCGACCCACGGCGCAGCCGGAACAAAAACACCGCTGGAACAGGGTCGGCACGCTCTGCCCCAAATACAGCCTGGCCTTCAAAAACGGTCAGCGTGGCCACGACCATATGCGGCGAAGAGGGGACCGCCGCATGATCGTCTGTATCTGTGGCCACGCCGACCGTCCGACCGGTGCCGCAGGGGGGATGCGACACCGGCCTGACCGCATGGGGAACGCCTGGCTCGGTGGAATGACGGGCAGACCATCGGCTGATGCTAGGCGAGGGCATGCGGATCGGGAAAGGCGACCTGTTCATGGCGTCGAAACCCCGGCGCAGCAGATCGTCTTTTCAAACAGCATGAATTGCGCATTGTCCTTGCCCGGCGCATGTTTGGCGCTGGTCCAAAGCGCGCCTGGCCGCCCGACATTGACGCATTGGCCGCCCTTGACCGGTTCCATCAGCTGGAACTTGTAGCGGCTCTTGGTCCAGACCGGCTGCGGGATGAACGAGCAGCCGTCCGCTGAACTCACGGTAAGGGCGCCAAGCCGCCCCATCATGAAGACGCCGCGCGCGGCGAGCCCCGCCCAGGCCTCGACGCTGTCGCCAAAATGGATGTCGCCAGCGATCGGATAGGTCGCGCCCCAGGACCCCATGCACCAGAAGAGCGGATCGACGACCTTTCCCGCGGCCGCCGCAGCGCTGTCGGCCATGCAGGCAAGGCCGGCGGCCGGATTGCCGAACAGGATTGCCTCGGGCTGGATGATCGCGCCCAGCGTCGCGGACTGCCAGGTCGGCAGCACCTCGGTGATCAGCGCCACGTCGAAGCCGTCATCCTCGATGCAGGGCAGGTCGGTGAACATGTCGAGCATCTTCCAGACCGGCGCGATATAATAATGCATCTGCGCGAACATCTTGCGCGTGTTGGTGCCGTCAGCGATGCTGGTCTGGCTGCCCTGCAGCCTGCCGCCGGTCGGCATGATGTCAGCGCCCAGCGCCATCATGCAGCCAGGCTCGGTCACAACATCAACCATCCTATTGGGCGACCAGAAGCTGACCTTGATGCCGAACCAGAATGTCACGCCCTTGCGACAGGCGCATAACGGTTTGGAGGCCGATTGTGCGTCGAGCGCCTTGCCGAGCTGATCGCTCGGACCCACCTTCACGCCGCCGATGGTGATCGGGAAGATGCAGTTCCAGCGCACCTTGGTGATCGGATTGAAGACCGTGCCCACCTCGCATTTGGAGGCATGGGCGGGGGACGCGATCGCCAATGCCGCAAAGGACGAGCCGCACGTCAGGATTTTTCGGATCGCGAGCATATTCATCGCGCAACCCTCCGCGGACTTGGGGGCATGACGACCTCGGTCAGCACCAGCTTTTGCCCCGCCTGCGCGACGATGACCGGGGCGACCGTCAGGCCAAGCCTTGTCTTCACGCGCTCCTCGAGCAGAAACAGCGCCGGGCCGTGTCGCTCGCCCAATGTGATGGCATCGGCATCCGTATCTCCAGCCTGGGAAAGACCACCAGCGGCAAGCAGGATGAAATCGGCGGGCCTTGCGGTGCGCAGCGCCCAGGCCAGATCGCTGGGGTGTACGACGATCAGCCGTTGGGGCAGTGACACATAGGCAAGCGGATTGAAGCTGTAGCCTTTGGCGTAAAGCAGCTTTCCGCCCGGCAGGCGGATATCCTGATCGAGGGTATAGAAAGGCACGACCGTTCGGCGGCGATCGGCGCGGGCGATGCCGAGTGCGGCAGGTTGCATCGCCGACCAGCGTTCGCGCGGGCCGAAGGCGGCTTTCATATCGGGGACATGCGCGGCGCGGCTTTCGATCTCGCTCAGCGCGTCGGGCTCGGCGATCGGCCAGGTGCGGCCGATAATGCTGGTCGCAGCGGTGACGGGGGCGTGCGTCAGCAGTCCGGTCATCAGCGCCAAGGGCGCTATTGCCCATAGGGCATGACGAGGGCGCCCTGGACCCATGGTTCTAGCGCCCATGACGCCGTCTCCAATGTGGCGAAGGGTTCTCGCGCCCCTCGCCGACAGCGGCGCTGATCAGCGCCGCTGTCGCAATGACCGCAATGACCGCGCCGAGAATGCGGAGGACCGCGGGCACGGTCGGCAATTGCCAGGCGATACAGGATTGCACGAGCACAAGGCCCTGGCTGCCGATCAGCAGACGGATGGGTCCTGGCGCGGGCGTGGCGGAGAAGATGCCGTTCACATCCGCCTCCACCGCTGGGTGATGGCATGAAAGCGCTCGGCGATTGCGTCCCAGGGAATGAGGATCAGACCTGTCGAGCCCGCGCCCATTCCGGCGCAGATGCCGATGAACATGCCTTCGGCAAGCGGCGCCTGGAAGAGCCACGCTGCGGCAAATGCGCAAAATGCGGCATTGGCGATGCCGCCGGTCACCAACAAGGCGTAGCTCATCCGCGCATAACGGCGTTCCGCCTGGATGACGGTGACGATCGCCTGCGCAACCGCGTCGATCCCAAGCGCCGGGTCGCTCACACTGCGCGCATAGGCAAGGAGCCCATGGACATCGTCTCCAACGTCGAGGCCAAGATCGAAGCCATTGCTGTGATCGGCCTTCATCGCGCCCTCCATTGCCGCAAGCGTGAGAAGACCATCCCGCATGCGCCCGACAGGCCGATCAGCAGCATGCCGCTCGCACAGCAGGCGGCAGCCACCAGGATGCCCGCCCGTATGGCCTGGAGCGGCGGCTGACCGAGCGCTGTGCCTGCCACGATGACGAGACTGCCCATCATGCAGGTTTCGATCGCTACCAGTCGCAGTCGCCAATGGAAGGCGGCGGCCTCGGCGCGACGGGCAACACGCGCTTCGATCATCGCTTCGATCGCCGGGTCATTTTCCCAGTCGAGCGCCAGCTGATCGGGATGGGTTACAGGCTTGTGCGTCATGCCGCCCTCCCGCCCTGGCGAGTATTTCCGCCCAGTATTTGGGCCGGATCGACACCGGCCAGTTCGCAGACCGCTTCCAGCGGATTGCGACCGGCCCGCACCAGCGCCTCGAAGGCGGCAACCTCATTAGGCGCTGAAGTATTGATCCAGTAGCTGAAGGGGTCGACCACCAGTCGCGCGATGCCGAGGCCCAATGGACTGTCGATGAACACTTCGGAATAGTTGGGCTTGGCGTTTCGGACCGATTTCAGGAGGTCGAGGACGAAGCCTGAATAGTCGAGGATCTTGTTGTCCACTGCCTTGTCATAGGTGGATCCCTGGAGCAGGAATTTGGTCGCGGCATTTTCCAGGATCACCTGTCCGGTGCCGCCAAAGAGCATGAGGTCGTTCATGCTTTGGAGCACGATGCCAAAGCTCCCCTGATATTTGCGCGCGCGGCGATAGCCCTGGCCAAACGCCTCGGCGAGACGGGAAAGATCCTGCCCGTCGCTGCGGGTCATGAACTGCGCGGCTTCATCGCACAGGACGAAGCGGGGCTTGTCGCGGGCCGAGAGATAGAGTTCCTGCGTGACCGCGTTCACCACCACCATGACGATCACGTTGAAGAGGTCAGGCAGCGCCTTCAGGCGTTCGAGCTCCAGCACCACGAATTCGTCGCGCGAGATGTCGAGCGTTGAAGGACCGTTGAAGAAATGGCCATAGGCGCCCTGCGACCCGAAATCGCGCAGGTTGAACGCCAGTTCGCGCGCGACCGGTACGAGATGGTCGACCCGGTCCAGATCGGAGGCGGCATTGTCGGGATAGCGGCCGAGCCAATGCCGCACCGCGTCGATGCCGTCTTCGCCGCGCCCGCTATCGACCGTCCATTGCACGGCGGATTTGAGCAGGTTCCATTCCGATGTAGTGACGGGCTTGCGGGTCGAGGCGTTCGCCATTTCCGCGACGATCGCGACCGCCATGGCAATCGCCGACTGCTTGTCCTCGCCATCAAGCGCCAGCCCCATATCGAAAGGGTTGAGTACGAGGCGCTCCTCGCTGATGTCGATATAACGGCCAGAGCAGAGCGTGCAGAGCTTGCGGTAGCTGCCGCCGATATCAATGATGCGGATCAGCGCGCCCTGCGCATAATATTGCTGGCACAAATTATTGAGCAGGAAACTCTTGCCCGCCCCGGACTCAGCCGAGACAATGAAATTATAATTGTTGATCCGCGGGTCGAAGAGATCGAGCGTGATGAGCTGGCCCTTGCGGCCTACGTAGAGGAGAGCCGGGCGGCCGCCGCCGCGAAAATCGGTCTGGACCGGCGCCATGAGGCTGGCGGCCTTCACGGCCATGCGAAAATCGCGTTCCAGCAGTTTCATTGTCTGCTTTTCGGGATAAAGTCCGAAGGGCAGGCTGGCAGCGAGCAGCACGGGCAGCAGATAGCTTTCTTCCTGCACCATGAAGGGCAGGGGTTCTGATTCCCATAAGCGCTTGGCGCGTGCCGCCATCTCGCGCGCCTGGGCGCTGTCGCGGCCGAATACCCACATGGTAGGGATTACCGACACGAACCGGCTGTTGGACGCTTCATCGAGAATCCAGCCAATTTCCTCGATCTGCTTGCCAACCTCGACCGCGAAACTGCCCGCGGCCTTTTGTGCGGAGAGGATCTGCGCCCTCTTGTGGATTTCGAACTGTGAATGATCGAACAGGACCGAGAGGCAATAGAGGAATGGCCCACCAATCTGGTCGCTGTCCTCGGCAGAGCCGCGCATCCCGCCTAGGAGACGGTTCGCGCGCTCGGCGGTGATCCGGCGCGCCGGCGCCTTGGGCGTGAGGCAGCGCGCCACCTGGTTGCCCAGAAATACTTCCGGGCCTTCGAAGCAAAGGTCAGGTCCAGCCTCGATAATCTGTCGCGCGATCGACGGGGCGGGCATGCTGCTCATGCTCTCGCTGAGGAATACCCCCGGCGCGGGCGCGAAGACGCCGTTGAAGATCCGGCGATAGAAGCTGACCAGTTCGTCGGGCGGCAAACGCCGAATGCCCATCTTCGCCAGTTGCTCTTCCACCTGGCGGCGCAGGTCCGCGCCTAGCTTCACCCGCGTCTTGATCGCGAGGAACAACCGGAAGTCACGTACCGGGATGGCATGGAGTGCATCCAGGCCCCTCGTGCCGCCGCGCAGATAGTCGGCCGTGCGCCGGGCCGAGGCCTGGACCAGCGGGTCTGGCCGGATCTTCATATCGAGATAGGCGTCAAGCGCAGGATCGATCAGCGGATCGGCGAAGGTGATAAGCTGGAGGACCGTGCCTTCGGGGAAATGAATGTTGAGCAGCCCGAGCAACGCCTGTTGCACATGGGCGAACATATAGGCGGACGGAACAAGCTCCCAGGCCTGGCCCCAGCCATCGTCAATGCAGAGGAAAGCCTCCTCCTCTTCGACCCAGGCGACCATCGGCAGGAAATCCGAATAGGCGTCGCGGGTCACGGCGGCGCGCAGGCGCTGATAGCTCAGACCCTTGTGGCCGGGCGGCGCGTTCATGGCCGTTTCTCCGGATGGAGGGTGAGTGGCATGGCCTCTTGCGTCGGCACGTCTGTGCTGCCCGGTTCGGACTCGCGCATCGTGCGCAGCACCGGTGGCGCAGGCGTTCGCCCGCCTGGTTCCACCAGATAGTCGCCCACGACCCAGGCCGGCCGGTCGAGGATCGAATAGACATAGCGCGCCATATAGAGCCGGTCGGGGCGCTGCTTGTCGGCATAGGGAAGGATTAATGTCCGGATCGTGCGCGAAGGCCGCAGCATCGGTGATCCGGGAGCCTCGATCAGCGCGCCGACATGGCCCTGGCCAGGTTGCGCCATAGCCGGGGGTGTCGCCATAGCCCTGGCGGGGCCCATTGCTGTGCCGCCGACCCGCTTCTTGTCCGGACTAAGCAGCTTGCGATCATGGGTGACGGCAGGATCGGATCTGGAGGCACGGCCCGCGACCGCATCGGCATAGGCTTGGCCCGGATGAATGCACTGCCCATGATCGCTATTCTTGCACGAGAATTTCTCGCTATAGGGCGACATCACCGATCCCATGGTCGCGCAGCCGGGCAGCGCGAGAAGGGGCAGGACGAGGAGGCAGGGTCGGAGCATCTTCATGGCTTTGTCTCCCATGGGCGCGGACATCAGAATGTGGCTCCCGCGCCGGGTTTGATTTCGAGGGCGGCGCCCTCCTGGATCACCACGACTACATCCTTGGCGGCGCCCACCTCTACGATGGGACCAGCCTGGCGGGCGAGATCGAGATAGAAGTCAGTGAGCTTGTCCGAGGATTTGGAGAGCCCCCCGGCAATGCCCGTCTTGGCAGCATCGCCGGCATCAAGCGTGCGCACCGTTCCCAGCGCTGAGGTCGAGGTGTTGCCGAACGTGCTTTCGACCGACTGCGAGATGCCGCTGATGGTCCCGGCGATGAAGGCGCGCGCCAGCGTCGCCCCGGCCCGCGTCACCACCTTGCCCGACAGACCCTTCTTGCCGTCGGTATCGACAAAGAAGCCCTTGACCGGTTGATCGACGATCGAATGCTCATCGAAATCCACACAGGACAGCGATACGAGCTGGACCTCGACCCGCTCCTTGGCAAGACTCCCGGTGGCGTTGCCGACCACGAAGCAGCCGGCAAGGTTGGCCTTCACCTCATTGGGCAGGACGGCAGGCGCCTGCACCCGGGCGATGATGGGTTCAGGATTACTGGTCGCGTCCCGGCTCGCCAGCGCGTCGATCCCGGTCAGGAGGCGCGCCTTCATGAAACCAGGCGGTAAATAGATCGTCCGACTCTTTTTTTTGGAGGAGGATGACGTGTCGGCCGCGCCCTGGGCCATGACCGGACCGGCCGCCGATCCGATCGCGCCGACCGTCTTCTCGACCGGAGGTGCTGGCGGAGCAGGTGGCGCAACCGGCCCGGTCGGCGGCGCAGGCAGCCTGTCGGCATCCGCGCTTATGTCACCGGTCTCGGGCGGGTAGGGCAGAGCTGGAACGCTGTCGGGCAGGGCGGGGGGCAGGTCGGCATCCATGGTCTGGCCGCCTGGAGCCGTCGTGTCGCCCGGCAGCACTTTGCCTTCCTCAATCGCGCTGACCCGGTCGCCCAGTAACTGCTGGCCATCGAGGACCTTTTTCAAATCCCCGCGCAGTTTGACCTCGAGACTGTCGCCGCGCAGCCCCGCGCCCATGTTGAGCGATGCGGCGGGATCGTTGGGCTTGACGTCCTCCTTGCTGCCCGATGCCGCGTAGAGCCCGATCCCGAGCGCACCGACAGCGACACCAACGGCGAGCTGGCGCGCGCGCAGTTTCTGCCGCGCGGACATTTTGGCCCACTGCGCCTTAAGGTCGAGCAAGGCCGGAGACGGACGGCGCGCGGCGTCATCCTTCGGTCCGGCGCTCTGGGCGGCAAGATGGGCCTGATAGGGCGACAGGCCTTCCGGCGTCTCCGCTGCGTCTTTGTTCTTGTCGCCGCTCATTGTCCGGCTCCCCGGCGTACCACGACAAGTCGGGCCGTTTCGCCCGCATCGAGACGGACCCGGTCCAGCGTGACCGAAAAAATGCCTGCCCCAAGGGCCGGATCGACGAGCTGGCGCTCGTCCAGCGTCACTGCTGCCATGGTTCGCACATGATATTGCGAGGCCGAGAGCCCGGCACCCTCGACGGCGATACGGCGTTGTTCGGTTATCGCCAGGCCCGGCAGTGCTGAAATGCCGACCGCGTCACCCGACGGCGCGACCTCGCTGAACGAGGCAGGGATGCGATCGTCGAGCAGGGCCATGGTGATGGAGACGGCACGATCTTCATCGGCCAGCGCAGCCATCAAGGCGCTATTAGCCTGGGCACGCTGCCGGGCGCCGGGAACAAGCACGACCGTCTGCGCGGGAATTTCCGCCGGTTCGGCATAGAGGGGGTAGGTCGCGCCGTTGCAATTGACAAAGAACTCGGAAGGCTGCGTCACATAGCTGCGTGTCACTTGCCCTGCGTCGTCAATCTCGCGGGCGAGGAACTTGATCCAGGCGTCCGATCGGCCTTTCTCGACGGCAAGACCTTTCTCGGCCGAGAATTTGATATCCTCGATCTCGCCGCCCTCGCACACGACATGGTTGATGTCGCGGTTGGAGAGACGGATCCGACTGGTCTGGTCGGGCAGCGCATGGAGCGTCTGGCCTGAGGCCGGGATCGCCAGCAGCATGAACCCGGTTAGAGCGGCGCACGCTCCTACGCGCTGATTAGCGTGTTTCGACATCGAACTGCTCCTCGGAAAGACGCGTCAGCCAGAAACGGCCATTTTCAATGCCGTAGCCGATGCGTAAAATGCCCCGGAATTTGCGGATTACGCCGCCGATGACACGGACCTTCTCGACCGGGACGACGATCTCATGGGCGGTCCAGCGGACCGGCTGATCGCCCCGGATATAGGTGGCGATCGACAGCGTCGGGTTGTTCGCCAGTTCATCGAGTATTGCATTGAGACTGTCGCGCATCGCGCCATAGGCGGACGGGTGGACGAGCCCCAACAGCTCCTGGAACTGCCGATCGGCCGAATACGCCGACCAGGTACCCGACAGCGCGACGATGTTGCGCGTCATGGCGACAATATAGGCTTCGGATGGCCTATTACCCGAGACATGAAGATCGCCGGTGGCACCAAAGGGGACGATCACGGTCCGGGCATTCTGGTTGGTCGTGTAGATGACCACGCCTAGCACGGCGGTGACGCCGAACATGCCCGTAATGGCGACCTTGAGCAGGCGGTTCTCCTCGAACAGGTTGGCCGAGCCCTGCAGGTAGCGATGGATGCCGTAGCTGGCCGGTTTGCCCAGCAGCGGATCCTCGTCCGTCTTTTTGTGCCCGAACAAGCCCATGGCGCTCACTCGAAGAAGCGGGTCTGGGTGGGACCCGGATAATGAGGAAAGGAAACAAGACCCCAGCGCCAGGCGAGATGGGGGAGATAGCCCCTGGGCTTGGTCCGCTTCCACGGGATGAAAAGGAGAAGGGCAGCGATCAGCGCCCAGCCGACAAGTCCGCCCACGATCGCGGCCACGAAAATGCTCGAGGTCGCGAGCAGAAACTCGTCAGATCCAAACCAAAGGATCTGGACGGGCCGATGCAGATATTGCGGAAGGCGTTCGTCCATCTGCCCTTCTCCTCTTGGCTTCATGATACCTTCAAAGGTATCATCCTCCAGGAACCGACCATCGGTTCCCAGCCTGTTGCCAGTGGGGGAAGCGCCTGGTCAGCCAGGTGCGCGCCCCACCTTCGCGTCTCAGATGACCATCCCGAAGGTCTGGAGAATGGAGTCCGCCTTGATGAGGCAGACAGCCGCGACGATGGTCGGGATGCCGATCATGATATTCGAGAAAAGGCGCGAGACGCCGAACAGGAAGGCGGCGACGCCGCCTACAAATCCCATCGGACCTTTCACGCCCTGGTTCACGACGATATCGTATATGTCGTAACCAAGATCGCCCTGGGCGGGTGCCGAGAAGGCATGAACAGGGCCACCGACCAGGGCCATCGCGCCTAAAGGGAGGCCGACATTGGCCACCGCCAGGACCTTGTTGCCAAATTTGTGCATCATAGCATTGCTCCAAAAAGGAGCCGTCCAACCAAAGCCTGCCGGCATCGAAGGAAGATCGGTGTCGGCCGGGGCGTCGGTGGACGGCTCCATGAGCCCGCCGCCGCCGGCATCCTGGTTCATCCGCGCAGGCCAGTTGGGGCCGGGCCGGATGCCCTCCGCAAAGAAATTGTGCGCAGCCGCGTTGGCGCGCGCCTGTTCAGCGCCGCGCACCGGACGCTGCCTTTGTAAGCGCAGGCTTTGCGTGCCGATCGAGGAACGCCTCGAGTTCGGCCTGCTGAAAGCCCGATATGAGCTTGCCATCGGCGATCAGCGTCGGCGTTCCTGAAACGCCTACTTTGGCGACCAGTTCAGCATCCTCCACAACCTTGGCACGGCCCTGCGCGCACTGGCGCAGGACGGGGGGTGTCTGGCCGGAATAGGCCGCCCGGAAGGTGGCCTCGCGATCGGGCGAGCATAGGATATGCTCGGCCTTGGCGGCTGCGGTCGGATGGATGCCGCTCACGAAGAAGATGAGACGCCTCACCGGCTTGCCCTCGGTCGCCTTGGCGCTCCAAAAGCGATCGAGTGCCTGGCAGTAGGGACAATCTGGGTCGGTGAATTCTATGACCATGGGCGCATCTGCAGGGCCGATCGCCAATGCCTTGGCAGGGTCGATGGCTTTGAGACGGCGCGTAGTGTCCTGTTCCTGCGCTAGCGCGGTCAGGTTGACGCCGTTGCGGTCGTAGACCGTGGCGAACAAAAGATGCTCACTTTGCGGCGCATAGTAGATGATCCGGCCGCCAGCGGTCGCCTGATAGATGGGCCCCTGGACGGGCGCCGGACCAAATTCCTCGAAGCGCAGATTGGTGAAGGTCTGTTGCAACTTGACCTGGGCTTCATTGGCCGCGTTGCGAAGCGAAGCTGCTTCGCGCGGGATCAAGACAGGTTCGTTTCTCTCCGATGGAGCGGCTTGCGCTCCTGCGCCATGAAGAGGCATAACAGCTGCCAGGAGAGCGACGAGCATTGCCGCGCGACTGGAACATGTTCTGGTCATAACCGCAAAATCTCCCAAGAGGGGGATCGGAACGGATGCGGGCTGCCGATCGCTCGGAAATTCTCACCCTGGCTGCCGTCTCGACAGGGGCTTGAGTGGCGGGAAAAGCTTGCTTCTCGCAAGAGACAGGGAATTTCAGTTCCGGTTTAAGGTAGTTCAGTTCCGGTTATCGGAAATCCATTTCCGATAACCGGAAGTATATTTCCGGTTTCACCCTATGTTCCTTTGGCGAAAGCATCGACGTTGCGGAGCCACGTTGGACCGGCATTTGAATTGATCGCGAGAGAATCGCTGTTTGTGGCGGGAGAGCGAATATGGGGAGTCAGCAATCCAGGGCGTACAAGCTTCAGCTCTCCGCTGAGGGCATTCACCTATTTCTCCAGTGCCACTGTCGCTTGTGTCACCTGATTGGCGATTTTCTACCCTATGGAACGACCCTGTTCGTGGCGGTCGATCTTCTTCATCGATGCGAGGCGACCGATCTAATAGCCGAACTGCTCGATCCTCAGCTGGATCGACTTGTGGGGCGTAAAGTTCGACATGTCGGAACGTCCTCGACGCTTTCGCGGCTTATCGAAGATATCATCAGCACAGCAGTTCACTCCGCAGCCATTCATCCTTCGCCCCAGGTCTGGAAACTCTTCCTTTCAGCTCTTGTGCACATGCAGGGCACGGAGGATGCGCAGGTCTTACGGTCATTCCAGGATATGTCCCGCAAGACAGGACGGCCTTCCCATCGTTCTGAAGGATAGTCGCCTGCGCGATACTATTTTCGCTCGCAGAGGAATTTTGGTCTCGCAAAAGCGACTTTCTTGTAGTTGACGCGCAGTTTTATTTACAACACGTTGCCAAGCACAGGCGATGTGATTTGTACTTTTGAGCCGCTGCCAGGGGGACCTGCAGATGATGCCTCAAAGTCCACAAACAATCGATGGCGGAATATTATCGTTGATCAAGGAGCTTTCCGGGAAGCTTATCGAGCGGCGTCGCCGCAGAGACCGGATTTCTCAACACAGCCTGGCAAAGACCGTCGGCTGCAGCGAACGCTGGATTCGCGAACTTGAGGGTGGCGCTGGGGCACCTGCGCTTGAGGATCATATTCGCTGCGCGCATTCGCTGCGGATGACCACGACTCATTTGTTCATTCCTTTGCTTGCGATGGAGCACAATATGAAATTGCCGCGTGAACTTTTGCTTCAAGATGATCTGTGGGAGCTTGAGAGAGATATCCTTGAGGTCGTGAACCGATGTCAGGCCGTAGCGGTCGGGCGCCTTGCCTCGCGTGCTGGATCTGTCACGCAACCCGACCAGTACCGATAGAGACCGGAATGTCTCCGGAACCGGTGGTAGCTGAAAGAGCCTATATCCTGCTCAAGGCTGATATTATGGCGGGCCGCTTCTCGCCGGGCAGCATGCTCATCGAAAGGGCGCTAGCTGCCGAGTATGGCGTATCCGTGTCGCCGTTCAGAGACGGAGCCCAGCGCTTGGTCGGCGAGCATATGCTCGAAATTGCCTTCGGCGGTGGTTATCGCCTGCCTGATCTGACGCCGGACAGCCTCCGAGATCTTTACCGCTGGCATAGCCATCTCCTACGCCTTGTACTCAAGGGAAACCGCTTGTCTGAATTTGGGACTGCAAGGCCGCATCCTCAAGCCGAGATGAATGGCCAGGCATTGGCGAAGGCGGCGACTGATTTGTTTCTGTCAGTTGCATGGGCATGTCACGATAGTGAACAGGCAAGGGCCCTGAAGTCTGCGACCGAACGACTCCATATGGCTCGCCTGGGGGAGTTTCGCGTGTTGCGCAACTTGACCTTGGAATTGCGGTCGGTCGAGATCGCGACCACTTCCGGTCAAGGTTCAGACCGTTTTGAGGTCCTTTGGGCCTATCACAGGCGCCGAATTCGTCGTGTCGAAAGAATTTGTGAAAGCATCACTTCATAACCATGTGGTGCAATATGAAGACGTTGTCTCAATTCATGTCAGCCACATTTTGGTTGGATAGCATTATAGTACCGACTGGTTGCACATACGAGACCTTATAAGATGGCTGATCAATTAGGGCCTGACTTACCATGATTGGGCTGCAAGGAGTGCAGCAGTCCAAAGAAGGAGGTAAGTATGGAACGCGACAACCATCTGGAAGCCGACCTGGTCGACCTGGGAGCGGTGACCGAGCAGACGAAGGGCAACAACGGCGTCGACATCGACCAGGCTCAGCAGCGGCTGCAGTCCGGGCTTTCCGACGACTGAAACGGTGGCGCGCAGGCCATGCTTGCGCGCCATACAGCTAGAGAATTGCTCATGGCCTATAAGCTGCGATCGGGTGTCTCCTATGTATGGGTTGGATCTGCTCCGGTATTTCTGGATCTCGATCATAACCGATATTTCAAGATGTCATCCAGTGGTGCATCCGCACTTATGCGGCTGGAACAAGGTCAGATGGCAATGCCTGGCGACGCCGAGATATTGCTCGGATCCGGCCTCATTTCCGCTGCAGAATGCGCTTCGCCTGTTGGACCAACGGGGAATATGCCTGAAATCACTGGTTCTTATTTTGACCAGGCGAGGCCGCCGACCTTGAGGCATGTCATGGTTGCCATCATCGACCAGCTATGGGCTTTCGCCATGATACGCTGGGGCGGGCTGGCGGGCGCGGTAGCAAAGCTGGAACACCGGATACAGCAATCGCGTGGTCTTGAATGTCCCGATGATATTGGCCGTCTGGTCGGAGCCTACCGGCTCATTGACCTGATTCTTTCCGCCGAAAAGCGTTGCTTGGTGCGATCATTCGCGCTTGCCATATCCCTCACGAGATACCACGTAGGATTCAATCTCGTGATCGGCGTCCGTACGGGGCCGTTCGGTGCACATTGCTGGATTCAGAAAGACCAAATAAGCGTCAGCGACCACCGCGACAAGGCGCGTGAGTATGTGCCGGTGCTCATCCTATGAACCGCGCTCGCTATCTCATATTGTCCGGTCCCGACAATCTCGTCCGCATGCGCGCTAAGAAAGTCGCAGAGTTGGCCGGATTGAAGATGACTATCAATCGGCCAAATTTCCTACTGCTTGCCGATCAACCGGCGGCAGTTTTTGACCAGCCGCAAAGGACGGCGATCCCGCTGGGGTGGCTCTATCGCCGCGATGGCGCGAAGAAGCCAGTCGATCTCTTCGATCCTGCAGAAGCGCGGGACATATTCACCCCTGAAGGAGCGATCCATGCCAAAAAATATTGGGGTTCATACGTTGCGATCCTTCACGATGAGGATCACGACACCACCACGGTGGTGCGTGACCCTTCGGGGGGGATGCCATGTTACTATATGAAATCACAGGGCGTGACGGCAATTGGTTCAGATATGGCGTTGTTTCGTCAAGTCGGCCTTTTGGGCTCCGCCATCGATGATGAGCAACTGGGTCGTCATCTGTATTTCTCAAATTTGAGAACAAATCGGACATGCTTGGCTGAACTAAATGAAATTCCGGCGGGTTTTCAGTTGGACATTCAGCATGGGAAAAGCGAGCTGGCGCAACGGTGGAACCCTTGGGATTATGCCAAGAGACAGGAATATTATAGCGAACCGGCTGCAGCAATATCGGATCTGCGAGCGACACTGACCTTCACAATAGGGGCATGGGTCTCACGATTTCCGACGCTCGTCGTGGGATTATCAGGTGGACTTGATTCATCGATCGTAGCGGCGGCAGCCGTTCAGGCGGGGGCGAAGGTCACAGGCCTGACCCTTGTGACCGATGAAACTGCTGGCGATGAGCGCTATTATGCTCGCGCAATAGCAAAATTCCTCGACATCCCTATGGAGGAGGCGTTTTTCAGCGCCGACGATACCGATCTTGAAATGAGCCATGCAGCGCATTTGCCACGGCCGTTGGCCCGATCCTTTGCTCAGTCAGGAGACCAAGCCTACCTCGCTGTCGCCAGCGCGGTAAGTGCCGATGCATTTTTCACCGGGTCGGGTGGCGACAACGTGTTTTGCTTCCAGCAATCAGTCCTTCCGATCGCAGATCGGCTCCTCTCTGAAGGCGTTGGCCGAGGGGCATTGGTGACTGCTGCAGAAGTCGCTGAGATGGCAGAGACCAGCATCATACGCTGCGCGACCTTAGCTGCACGCCGCGCGTGGCTGCGCAAGCCGCACTATCGCTGGAAACCGAAGGCGGATTTGCTGAGTCGGGATTTTGTGAGCCGCTTAGGCGCGGAATTTTCGCATCCATGGCTTGAGGTGCCAATCGGTGAGCTGCCGGGCAAGGCAGCGCACATTGCTTATCTCATCCAGATACAAAACCATCTCGAGGGATTCAGAAGAGAAACGGTCCTGCCGATGATAAACCCCCTCATGTCTCAACCGATCGTAGAGACGTGCCTGCGCATTCCCTCCTGGTTCTTTTGCATGGGAGGAGAAAACAGATCGATCGCAAGAGCGGCGTTCGAGTCCCGTCTCCCTGACTCGATCCTTCACCGCAGAACGAAGGGCGGCCCCGATGGCTTCCTGCAACGACTGGTCGAACGTAATCGGAGCAAAATTAAAGATATGCTTCTGGGCGGACATCTTGCAGCGGCCAATATCCTCGATCGCTCAGCAGTGGACGCCGCAATCAAGCTGGAAGGAGACAGGCACAACCATATGCATTTCCGAATCCTCGAACTCGTTGATGCAGAAGCATGGGTAGCCGCGATGAAGGCGTCATGACGATATCCTATGGTGCCAAATTTTTTTGAGCCGCCATCGCCCGCCACCGATCATAGGTTGATTTCTTTTTAGCTGACGGGTCCTCCTCATGCTTCAGCCAGAATTTGAACCAGTCTATGTTCCTTTCATAGATAGCAAAACGGTGGGCAGGGCCGGTCTTGATATGGTTTTCATTCGGGAAAATATACAATTCCGTTGGGCGATTATTCGCCTTTAGGGTCCCGTAGCTCTCCATCGCCATCAAATATTCGTTGTCCGAAACCTGCATCAGGATTGGGAGATTGAATTTGTCGACGTTGCGTTCGATAGACGTGATTGACCAGAAATGCGTTTGATCATCGCTTAAAGATGGATACCCCATAGCGATAAGCTGCTTTGCCCATGCCGAGCCGCCGTAGATCTGCGTCGACTTCGGTTCCTGAAAGCCGGTCGAAATGGATGCGGCCGCGAACCGGCCAGGGGCGTTGACCAATGCAAATTGCACGGTCGAAACTCCGTCGCTCAAACCTGTGATACCTACACGATCGATATCAATGCCGCCGTGAGATTCAACCAAGGCGATGCCGTTCATCAGGGCGGAATGCACACTGCGTCGGTCATTCCAGTCGCGTTGATTGATGGTTCTTGCGTCCAGCGCTGTTCGGATCGAGCCATCCTTGACCGTCATATAATAGTCGGCAGGTCTCTGCAGGCTTAGGACTGCAAAACCCTGTTCAGCGAGTGGAAAAATCGGATATTCGTCTCCGACACCGCCACGCAAAAAGCCTCTTGTGAGATACTGGACCACAATCAGCGGGATTTTCGATCGGTTAGAATGCTTCTGCGGCAAGACCAAATCTCCGAAGCATTCGATGCCAATTGAATTTTTCCAGCGCAGGCGCTTTACTCCTCCCATCCGTAACCCGCGAAACGACGGATTGGGGTCGAATAAGATTGTTCTTGCGCCGCTATCGGAGTTGATACGAACGATCCGCCGCGGCTGATTGGACGCTTCGTGAAGGCAGATGAGCGTGTCAGAAGCCAACCGACAACCGGTGATAAGGTCTTCGGTCTTCAATATGGCCTTCGGGGCAGATTTCATATCCCAGCTATAGAATTGCAGCTCGCTATTGCCCCAGCCCGCGCGCCGGAGAAACAGCAGCCTTTTCGCTCCCTCAATCCACCACATATTCTGAATCCCGCTTGCACAAGCAGGATCATTGCAGCGCTCGCGGCGGCCATCAGCATGTTGAATCCACAGATCTGTGGGGGATGAAAGGCTGGTCCAATCCCGCCGCACTAGCTGAACCGCAAGGCCTCTGCTCCCCGGTACTGAGCGAAGAAGCCCCTTTGACGTGCGATAATCCGATCGTTCGGCGCGCTCGGAAATCTCTTCAATCGTCGCGAGACGCAAGTCAGCGCCGCTGGCCGTCAAAGATTGGAATCGGATCGGTATGGGGGCAGGGATGGAGGGACGGGCTGCCCTATCAGGTATGAAGCTGTCGTCATAAAGAAAGCCAGCGCGGCCTCGCTGATCGATATCAGCCTCTAATTTCGCTGCCTCTGGCTCGTTGCCAAACAATAGCCTTCCCGCAGACGTCCATCCGATCTCGCGAACGGCTGTTTCAGACGTCGTGGTAAAGACCACGCTTGCGCTATCGACCGATACGACACGGGCCTGCGGGATGCCGGAAACCAGTACCAGATATGCCAGATACTGGCCGTCTGGCGACCAGAGCGGATTGTTGATGAGGGACGTCCCGTTGGTTGTGCGGAACCCGCGAATGCTCTGCACGTCGTTGATGAGGCCGCGGGTCATGTCGAGGATTTTCAAAGGCTTCTGGCTTTGGGAATCGATGGTGACCAATGCCTGACAATAGTCATTCAGCGCCGGATCTGCCCGGCTGAGGACAAAAGCGACATGCTTGCCATCAGGTGATAGCGCCAACGGGCTTTTGGGCAGATCGGTGCCGAAGTTCGGCCCGATATCGCGCAGACCGATCAGATCGGTCGTTGTGACACCGCGATTGTCCGCATGCCCATTTGCATCATCGTCGATAAGATTACGGCAAACCAGCGGGGTTTCAGTGGCGGCTGCCTCTGCATGGGAAGCCGCCACGATTATGCCGGCGCATGTCGCCAGCAGGGCATAAAACTTCACGGCCCTTCACCAGGATTTCGAAATCGAAAAGCTGATATATCGACCCCATGGTGAGTAATTCGCAGAATCGTACGGCGCCTGACTGACCTGGGTTGTCGCAATCACAGATGGCTTGTTGTTGAAGATATTTTGTGCGGAAAGCGAGAGGTCCATGCCGCGAAAAACCGGCGTTGAACTGTCTATTTTCAGCCTGGCAGTCAGATCGAATGTGGTCATCGAAGCGACGTCATATGTCACCGTTGCGCGTCGATCTTCCACCCCACCGATATAGTTCAAGATCGGGGTTAGCCTGAATGGCCCGTGGTCCCATGTGAAGCCAGCGCTACCCCGCAGATGCGGTGGAAAGAATAAGGTGCCGGCCAATTCGGTATCGGGCTGCAAAGCGCTCAGGCGTTGTTGACTTTCAATATAGCTCGCATTTGCCCAGAAAGAGATGTCCCCCATTCTACCGACGTCGGCATGATGGCTTACACTGATATCGACGCCGTCGATTTTCTGACGTGCCGCATTGGCATATTGACTGTAAATGATCGCCCCCACTTTTGCAGGGTCCCAAGGACTGCTGGAATTGTTGAACAACAAGGCGCCGTCGAGCGCCGCATTGATCTCGTCAACGGCCGGGTTCACGCTTACAAGATCAGCATAAATCGGATTGCTGAGCGCCTGGGTGATGTAAGTGACTGGGGTCACGATCCGATTCCGATAGCGGATCGAATAATAGGTTATCTCAATCTTCGAATTGGGTGATATCGCGGGTTGAAGTATCGCTGATGCGGTCCAGTTCGTGGATCGTTCCGGTTTCAAATCAGGGTTTCCGCCGCCGCTGTACAGTCCCACTGTCCCTGTCGGAAAGCCAGTTCCGCCAAATACCCCAATATTGTAGACGCTTGCGCCGCGGACACTATGCAATTGGTAGAGAGTGGGCGCCTTGAACGACTTGCCCCACGAGAGCTTGAACATCACCCCATAGCCCGTCGATAACACCGCGCCGAGCTTCGGCGTCGCCACATCTCCTATTCCAGGATAGTCCTCGTAACGAACCGCGCCATTGAGAATGAGCGATTGGAGGAACGCGCTGCTATCGTCTGATCTGACTATCGGGGCGTTGATTTCGAGGAACCCATAACGGTTATCCTGACTTGCTCTGATGCTCTGGCCGTTTTCGACCAGGCGATTATAGGAATGAAGGAAGTTCTTACGATATCCACCGCCCAGTGCAGCTTTGATCGCACCTGCGCCGACATCCAACAACGTCCCTTGGGCGATGCCCTCGACACTGAATGCTTTGTTGCAATAACAGAGTTCGGTTCTCGTAAGAACGCTGTTCCAGTAATCATCGGACTTTGCGAGAGTTCGATCCTTGGCATAGACGCCCGAAAAATTCACCTTCCAAGAGTTGCCTACGTCCAGGCTGATATTGGGTGCCACGCTAATCGTTCTGGTGTCCGTTACTCGGCGCAATCCCTGTATTCGATAGTCTCCAGCTGCTGACGATCCAAATGCCCGATCTGTCGTGCGTTCGCCATACAAGCCATCGATGCTCAACGTCACGCCTGGCATGAGGTCCTGGTGGCCGCTAAACAATATATTATCGCGCTCGAATCCCGGATACAGGGTCAGACCCGGCGAGCGAACTGCTGCATATCCACGTTGACTTGATAGAATCGGCGTTGAGTGCCCGAAGTCATAGGCCAAGATGAAGCCGCCGGTGTTCCAGGTTGCGCCGCCGGTCACGCTATAATTCTGCTGTTCGTTCCCGCCATCGGTCGAAGCGCCCCAATAGGCGCGTGTTGTCAGTCCGCTATAGTCCTTGCGCAGGATGATATTGGCGACACCAGCTATGGCGTCGGAGCCATAAATGGCAGATGCTCCATCGGTTACAATTTCCATCCTTTCCACTGCAGCAAGAGGAATGGCCGAAATGTCGATCGACTGAACCGCTGTGTTGAATGCTAGTCGGTGGCCATTGAGCAGCGTGATGGTGGCATCGGAACCCAGACCACGCAGGTTGATTGATGTGCCTCCTCCCAAATTGCTGCCAATGCTTTCCGGTACATTCTGGCCAATTCCCGGATTTTGCCCCGCGCCTGAAGCAACCGGCAAAGCGCGGATCGCCTCGCCAAGGCTATTATATCCGTTGTCGAGCATCCTTTCGCGATTGATAACCTGTATTGGTGAAGGCGACGCGACGCCCGCAATCAGCGATCCTGTAACCACGATCTCGGTACTGGCGCTGTCCTGGCTCACCTCCTTAGCGACTTTTGAAAATCGCTCCCGGATGAGAATGGCTCCGTCGCGCTCGACAACTGTCCAAGATGTTCCCTTGAGAATGATTCCGACCGCTTCGAGCGCGGTATAAGTACCGTTGAGCGCGGGAGCCCGGCGTCCCTTGACCGCCTCTGTAGGAAAGATGATGTCTTGGCTGGCTAGGCTGCCGATAGCGCGTAATGCGGCGTCCAGATTTTGTTGGTCGAGGTTCCAGTTCAGCTTCTGTTCCGGTTCGGCCAACGAGGGCGTGGCCATACTCATCAGAGCCAGAGCGAAAACCGAACTGACCGACTGCCATCTAACCTTGCTCATCGTTGTCCCCTATATTTTCCGGCGTGGTTCAAAGCCGGTTCCATTGGGAGTAGCGACGAGCGGGTTGCGCCAATTATGATGGCATTCGACAATTTCCTTTCGACGGCGTGGGGCAGTGGCGCGCAAGATGAATGGAACTGGGGCTGCTCATGACGACTAAGCTCAGCATGTCTCCGAGATTTCGCGCCAGCCGTGCGCTATCAGAAATACGAAAACTTCCCGATACGCGAATATCCTCGATATCGGGTGCCTCGCTGACCAGCGGAATAGAAGCATAGCGGTTTACTTCTGCGAACAGATCCCCAAGGCGAACATTCGTGAAATTCCTCAAGCCATTGGGCCAGTCGCTGTCATTAACGTCCACCTCTGTGATCTTTGTGGGCCGGGCGATGGTATCATTCTCAAGTTCAACCTGCTCGCCAGGGATGAGTTGGACTGGCCGCTGGAGAAGCGCCACTTTGGCCGCGGTTTCGATCTCGACGTCAACAGCGCCTCTTACCAGCCGAACGACAACATGGTTGTCCGGCAGAAGGTCGATGTCGAATATCGTGCCTCGAGCTACAACCTTCCCGCGGCCGGCATGAACCGTGAAAGGCCTGCTCTCATGGGCGACGGTAAAGCGCGCGCGACCACGTAATAGTCGGAGGCTTCTTTGGGTATCGTCAAAATTCACCAGCACAAGGCTGTTTGTATCGAGCGTGACGACGGAGCCATCCTTAAGATGAAAGGATTTAATGTCGCCGGTGGCGGTAACAAGCGTTGCCACGGCCTGATCGGAGAACCGTGAAGCGTCTGTCGTGGCGAACTGGGTCGTTGGCTCGTCTCGAATGGGGGCACTCCGCGCCCAATGCGCGACAAGGGCTGTCGCTCCGAGCAAACCGACCAGTAGCAGGGCATATTTTGTTGCTTTCGTGCGAGACCGGTTTTGCCGGGTGTCGATGTCAAGCGCCTCGCTCATGGTCACGTCCGCATCTTCGGGCAATTCCTTCAACCGCTTGCCGATACTGTAGGCTTCGGCGATGCGGTTGTAGGCGGCACGGTGAAGCGCGCCACGCGCCAGCCACGCCTCGAAATCCTTTCGCTTGATCTGCGCTTCTTCCTGGTCGCGCATGATCGCGAACCAATCGGCGGCCTCCTCCCTAAGTTGGCCATGGCGACGCGGCGGCTCGGTGTCTTCCATCATTCCTGTTCCAGGGCTGCGTCGATATGGGCGAGGGCGCGGGCAACATGATATTGCACAGTCGGGATGGAAATTCCCATGTTTTGCGCGATCTGCCGGTAGGTCAACTCGTCGACACGATGTGCCAGGAAGATTTCCCGCGTTTTTTGAGGAAGCTCCTCAAGTGCGCGCCGGTAGACCCGCATCACGTCTTCGGCCTCGATGCGGACGGCCTGGTCCGGCGGTATCGCCAGTTCAAAGTCCTCGCCGATCGGCACGTGGAAGGCCGCGAGGCGTGTCTCGAGTCGTTTGTAGCGATCCAGTAGGAGATTTTGCGCGATGCGCTGGAGATACGCGGCTGGTCGGGGAAGCTCGGCTCTGGCCATGCACCCAATGAGGCGGAGAAAAGATTCCTGTACGAGATCACCTGCATCATCCCGCGAACGCAAGCGCGCCTGAAAATAGCGTCGCAGCCGCGGCGCCTCAGTTTCGTAGATATGCCGAATGTCACTGACATCCGGTCCGGCATTTTGCTGAGCAGCATCCTGGCTCATCCCGTGTGGGGCGTTGCAATTATTTGACGACATGAAATCACGGTTCCTCACAGCACGGCAAAGATCCCCTGGCCCAAGCCAGGCGTTATCTTGAGTGAGGTGAGCCGTATCGCTGTCGTAACAGAACAACGTCGGCGCTCGACCCGCATGTCGAGCTTCGAGATACCTACAGGACAATCCTGCGAGCGACTGCCATAGTCCTCTCGCATAGCGATCATGCCTTGGTATCGGCGTTCGATCAAGCCCGGTCGATTAACGTCCAGCCGGCATATGTGGCTGCCGTCGCTTGTGGGAGAAGTTCCAGCCGGTCTCCTCCATAGAGGCGTTAATTGACCGGAAAGCGCATCGCATATAGATATGTGGGTGGAGTTAGACATGCAGAAAGTTGATCAATTCGATTCGCTTGATCGTCGGCGCGAGAAGCAGCGCGCCCGCGAGCAGGATGATCACGACCTGAGATCTGGTGTCATCTCGCCCGAGGCATTGGGGCAGCGCAACGGCTTTTTCTCCGGCATCGATTTTTCGCGCGCCTCTGTGCGCCGTTCGCGGCGGGGCGCTGCCTGAGCGACAATCACTTAGATCCAGCCGCCGTTCTCGATATTGCTTCCCATCTTGTTCTGGAGGATGGCGCATTCGTCATCGGCGGACAGGCATTGAACCTCTGGGCGGAATTCTATTCCGCAGCGGAAGAGCTTCATCTCTACCGCCCATATACTTCCAAGGATATCGACTATTTTGGACGGCGTGAAGCCGCGCAAAAGTTGGCGCAAGCGCTCGGAGGCAAGCTGCTTATCCCAGGGATCGACAATCAGACACCCGAAACCGCGATCGTTGAGGCGGTGGTGGACGGGATAGCCATCCGTATTGATTTTCTGGGCCATGTCCTTGGCGTTAGGCCCAAGGAGCTGACGGCAGGCGTCGCCGAAATCATCGTGCCTTATGAGCGAGCTGGCTTTGCAGGGCAGGTTGCCATCCCTGTGATGAATCCACTTCACTGCCTGCAAAGTCGTATCGCCAATCTGCATATACTGAAACGACCAGATGATACCGCCCGACGGCAGGCTGCAGCAGCTCCCATCGTGCTGCAGGAATATATCAGTCACGCCCTGCGGGACGGCGATCATCGGGAGGCGACCCGTACCTTGCAAGGGCTGTTTCGTTTCCTCTCTCGAGATCCGTCAGGTCGGCAAGCGCACCGGTTGGCAGTCCGGGACCCCCTCGACGTCATGGTAGCGTTTGTGGATGATGACCGGATCGACGCCCGCTACCGCGAGAAGATATTGAAGCCTGCCATTGCGAAAATTGTGAGACAGCGATCGGCGTTTGGGCGTGCGATCGCTGGGCTCAGCTTCCGCCGGGAGAGATGATTGGCGTCAAGATTGGGGACCAGCGTCGCCCCGCAGCTACAAGTCTCACGATCTCCTTGTGCCGCTCAATACCATACTTTCTCTCCTTCGGCCATTGCCCTTCAATTGCTTATTTCACCGCGGCTTCCGCATCGATTTTCAACTTTGCGATGCGCCCAGAGCATACCTCATGCACAAGCTCTCCGAGTATCTGAATTCTGCCTTGAAGCCAGACGAGCTCTTCAGACGAAATCTCAAAATGCTTTGAATGTTGGCCCTTGCGATAGGCGTCCTTCAATTTTTGATACATGGCACGTTCCGCGTGCGTTGCGCGAGGCCAGGCATCAAAGAGCCGCCTGTCCAATCCTTCAGCCATGCCCCTGAGAAATACGATATTCGTACTGCGTGGAGCATAGAATGTGAGCGTTGTCAGAACGCATCGGTAAAGTTTTTCAGTCGCCTGGTGAAAATCAAACGCTGAATCGCTGAGCCAATTCCTACTTTGGCTTATCTCTGCGAGTGCAAAACGTCTCATCGCGGCTGGAAACAAATCTTCAAAAAATTCTTTGGCCATAAGATAAGCTTGATCAGGCGTCTTGGGCTTGGCTTCTGCCAGGGGTCGATCATCAGACTGGTAAAGGATCACGCCATCCTTGGCGATCTCGGTGAACAGAAGCCGCCCATGAGACAGGCCGTCATTCACCTGCTGCAACGTATGGACGATGAAGTTGACCGGCGTGCGGATGATTTTCTCGACTTGATGGGCGTCGAATAGGCGTTGCTCGGTCTCTTCCCAGTAGAGCACGCCGTCAGTCAATTCCTTCTGATTAACGATCACCAGGATGTCATAGTCGGAGGTGAACTGGTTGGCATCGAATGGTGCATCGACCCAATCGCCCCTGGCATAGGATCCGAAAAGGATGACCTTGAGAATCCGGGCGGACTTGCGTCGTCCCGTGGCTTCTTGTGTCGCCTCGCGAAATCCCTGGAAGAGGATCTCCACAACGCGATCGAGTTCGCGCTGCTTGGACATCGGAAGATGATTGAGGTCGGTCCGCATCAGTTCAATCTCTAATCCTGTTATCAACGCCCGCCATGCGGGTCACCGGACCCGTTCTACCACGACACCAAAGTCGAGTGTCTCCCATGCCCGGTCAGCCGTCACTGCAATCGCTTCCCTACATAGTGCCAGCGCCAGACAGGAACGAGCACCAAGAGACAAGCCGATACTGCGCGTATCGCTGTGCAATTTCCCGCCGACGTCAGCCTGGTTTCGATCGACCGGTACGACGTCGATGTCCAGCGCTGCCAGCATCGGCTGCGCCTCTGCAAAATCGACACCTTGATCCGCAAGCATTGCCAACACCTCATGGTAGTTTACCGCCGACACCAGAGCACCGCTCAATCTCTTCTCCACCTGATCCGAGCCGGGTTCGCCAAATAGGAGACATAAAAGCGCCGATGCATCAAGAGCATACACGGCATTGGGCCTTTTGTCAGTCACGTGCAGCCTCGGCTCGCCGCTCGGCGATCAACGCCTCGGAGACGAGGCCCTCATTCGGCGCGTAGGCGCGTAATCGTTCCTGCGCCTGTCGCAAGGCCGTGCGCGCTGGCCGCATACGAACTTCCTCACCAGTGAGTTCGAAGAGAACCGTATCGCCACTCTGCAAACCCAGAGAGCGGCGGATATCGGCGGGAAGGCCTATACGCCCCCCTGCAATGACCTTGCCTCGCAGGACAGTCATGGCACATCTTTCCTCGATGGTGCCGATGTGGCGGCTATATCTTATTGGGCTATCCGGTATCACGCTATTGTCAGGCGTAAATGCGGAGATCTCGTCGCCGAGGTTGATGCAATGTCCGATCAGGATATCGATCGCTTCCTCCAGCGCCTGTTTCGTCAGGTCAGCCAGTTTCAGATCGGTGCATCGGCCATCGACGGGGTCAGCCCCACGGACCAGCGCGCCGAACTCCTCCAGGCGCGTCGAGCGACGATGCGCTGTTGATGATGCATGGTCCGTGGAAAGACACGCCTGATAAATTCTTTCACCCTCGATCTCGGCAAGATAGACTTGGAGCAAAGAACCCAGATAGGGACTGGACGATAATTTGCGCCCCATCTTCTTAAGGATTGCAGCTTGCATTTTCAGGATGGTTCGGCACGCGATTGCCCGGCAGGATAGAGGCCAGCTGCCTCGATCCCGAATCTGCGCCGATATGTTCGACGCGGGCATCATCCATGACTTCCGATGGAGCGAAGGGAAGACCACTCTTGCGTCCATCCTCTGCCGGGCATGTCTGAAAGAAGGCCGGTGCCCGTCATAAATAGCCCGCCATTCGAAAGCTCGTCGTGCCTTTTCGCGCTACGACCAGATGATCATGGACGATGACGCTGAGGCTGGATGCCGCCTTGGCGATCCTTTCGGTTAAATCCCGATCTGCCAGGGATGGCCTCGAGCAACCGGAGGGATGATTGTGGACGAGGAGAATCGCTGTTGCCTCCAAGTCCAGGCAGCGTTTCAGGATTTCGCGGGGCCAGGCCTGAACGGCTGATACCGTTCCAACGCCCATTACCTCGTCCGCTATCAACTCGTTGCCCGCATTAAGAAACAGAACCCGAAACCGCTCGATCGGGTCATAGGCCATTTGCGCCCTCAAATAATCGAGCAAAGACTGATCGTTGGATAATATGGGCCGCTGCATCAGGGGAGCCCTCAGCATCTGTGTCATCGTACGCCGGAAGCTCAGGAAGGTTTGCTCGACCTGGATCGAACCATCCAGCAATTCGATCCTTGCCGCCGAGCGTGCTGAGACAGCCTCGCCAAGAGAGCCAAATCGGGTAAAGAGGCGTTCTGAAAGTTCCTGCGCGCGATCAGGGCAGGTAAGGCCGATCAGTTCTTCCAGGGCGCGTCGACACCCAGATGCGTCAATCGCATCTGGTGCCGCCAGGTGGCGATGATCAGGCCCAGTTGGGCGAACCAACTCCATACCGCCAGCGCCTGCATGTAGGCACGGGGAACCACAGCTGGTGCAACCATCAGCGCTACATGAATGACGACTTCGGCACCCAACATCCCGGCGATCCAGATCGGCCAGAAACGGGTGCTCCGAATTGATAGCCATAGGAAAGTGCCCAATATCAGCAAATCAATGATCAGGATGCCGGCTTCGACCCCCTGAAACCGGATTCCGAAAGGCGACGCGACAAACACAGTCAGGCTTGCGCCGCATAAAAGCGTGGCCGCACCGATACGTTCGGGTTGGCCGCCCTTTATGAAGGCATAGGCGCTGCTCAGAAGCAGAAGAGCCAGAAACAGGGCTTGTCGCGTCATGACGTAGAGGAACGACAAAAGTCCCGATCCGTCAATTTCTCTCGACGAAAGCATCACACCGCTCGGAGATGCTGTCCCTGGGCGGGCGACCCTGCCCGTGCCACCTTGAGAAGGTCGCCATAGCTGGTCTCCGGCAATCCCATTGCGTCACTGGCATGTTTGAGATTGGCGTGCGTGGTGACGATCTTCTCGCGGGTCTCCGCAACGAGCAGCATCGCCGAGGCGGAGCTTTGGATGGCGTCCTGGCCGATCATGGCCGATAGGCGGGCATCCAGCCGCGCGAGCGGCAACGCCGCGTTGAGTTCGGCGATACGCGCGGCTGCGATGTCGATGGCCTCTTCGGCAGCGAACAAACGCTCGGCAACATGTTTGGCGACGGATTGGCGTTGAGCACGCATGGTTTCTCCTTCCCGCCCATCAGGGCAGGCTATGGTGATGGATTTGAGGATTTGTCGCTCTATTTTGCCACGAGGTCGTTGAGTACCAACAGGAGAGATATTCCGGCCCCTACGGCAAAGAGCATCATGGGAGTGAGGATCGCGAAGGCGATCAGGGTGGAGGGTCCATTCAGGTCATTGCGTTGCCTCCCGGCTAAGCGGAGTGGTACAATGTCGAGCAAGGAGGAGGGCTGTTTGCGAACGCCATATGGGCGTTGTCCTTCTGCGAACAGATCCTTGAGTTCCTCGTGCGTCGGCCGTGCGTCCGCCTTGGTTTCGATGGACGCATTTGACTCGCAATTGGCGCCGCCGGGAATAGTCATTGGATAGGGGGGTATAATCTGCCCCCCCTTGCCAGCCTCCCAATCCACGAAAAGCTGGGCTGCTTTCCATCGAGACACGTTCCCAAGTATCTGCCGGGTTTCGAGAATATGATTGTTCACCGTATGAGGGGACAGGTTCAGGACCCGCCCGATCTCTTTAGACGATAAGCCTTTGGCGGCTTCTCGCAGGCAGTCGCCCTTGCGCGTGCTGAGCCGTTCAAGCCGGTCCGAATAGTCTTCCTCGTTCAAGGGCGTGCCCCTTCGCCAGTTCATGGCAACCGGAAGCGGCGTCCTCTCCAACCATATCATCCGAGTTTATTTTGCCGTCAGTATCCGGTTGCAGCCATTCTGTTTCAAACAAAAACCTTTCGAAGGCATAATCGTTCTGCATCCTGTTTAACAGATTGTTTTGCAAGCAATCCGAGCCGGTCACGCTACGAGCATGACACCAGAGGTTCATGCCTTGCGATATCCTTCTCGGTTCACCAGCCCACCCCATGGCAGCCGGACACAAGTCGTCCGAAGGGGCGTTGCTTTGCAGCCATCGAGCCTCCGGAAGGAGGAAGGGGACGAGGTGAGCGGAGGAAACCAGAGGGAACCGGTTGCCATGCCAAATTCTAAAGTCCTTGCTCTGCTGCAAGACATCAAAACATATCTTGTGACCGGAGGCTGGCCGCCGTCACGCCGTCGGCGCCGCGCGCATCTGCTTGGGCGTCTCGATGCCATTGCAGCGCTATTGGACGCAGGCGCGCATCCAGCAGTCGCAGTCGCCATGACCAGACTGGAAGGCGCGCCGGTCCTGCGCATCGACGCAGACGAGGCCTATATCGAGGAGACGCCTGAAGGCGTGTGGGTCAGTGGATGGATATGGGTGGAGCAGCAAGCCTTGGCGTCCTGCGATGCCATGCGAATGATGAAGTTGCGCAACGCGATTGCGGATTTGCCGCAGCAAACGCGCGCCGTTTTCCTTGCCCATTGCGTCGAGGGTTCTGCCTACCCGGCGATAGCCCGCAGGCTGAGTCTCGAAGTTGCTGAGGTCCAGCGCGAACTGGCGTCGGCGCTTTTGATACTTTCGCAGGCCCTCGACGAGACATGAAGGATCATTCGCCAGGGCGGCTGACAACGATGAAACCTCTTGAACTGGAATTTGAGGGCGAAGCCCTTTGCCGAAAGCTAGGCGGAACATGGCAAATGGATCGCGGTCTGTGCCTGTGTCCGGCCCATGATGACCATAATCCCAGCCTGTCGATCCGCGTTGGCGAGCGCGCATTGCTCTTCAAATGTTTTGCGGGTTGCGACAGGAGAGACGTCCTGCGGGCGATCCGGCATTTACGCCTGCCCCATTCGGAGCGACACATTTCCGATTTGTCGCGCAACGTGCCCTCGCCTCACGCGGGTGCAGGGCCAGCCCTACGCATATGGAACGCATCCGCATCCCTCGTGGGCACGCCTGCGCAAAGCTACCTGTCTGGGCGCCTGCTCACGCCGCCCTGGCATGATCTGCGCTATAATCCACGCACGCCGCTGGGACGAGGCACCCGCGCGCTGTTCCGGCCCGCTATGATTGCCGCCGTACGGGAGCGGCGGCAGATCGTTGCCGTTCACCGCACCTTTCTTGATGCCGCAACCGCCACCAAAGCAAAGGATCTTGCCGATCCCCGCATGATGCTCGGACGTCCGGGGCGCGGCGCGGCACAACTCATGCCTCCCGGCCCTGTGCTCGGCCTCGCCGAAGGCATCGAGACCGCGCTGGCGGCGATGCAACTGCACAAGATCCCGGTATGGGCGATCCTCGGGACAGAACGGGCCGGACATATCCTGCTACCCGAATGGCTCGAACGCCTCGTCCTGCTGTTCGACCGGGATGAGGCTGGATGGAAAGCCAACAAAAATGCGCGCCTCGCCTATGAGCGTCCTGGCCTTAAGATCATCAGCGCGTGGCCGCCGCCGCCCAATAATGATTGGGCCGATGTGCTGGAAGGGCAGTCACGCGCTGCCTGATTACCATGATGCGGCTCCGCTGCCCTGCACCTGTCGGCAGCAGGGCAGCGATATAGGTCAGCCGTTCAGGCGATCCTTGATCGCCTTGGCGGGCGTGAACGTCAGCTTCTTCGACGCCTTGATGGCGATGGTTTCGCCGGTGGCCGGATTGCGGCCTTCGCGCGCTGCAACGTCCTTAACCTTGAACTTGCCGAACCCGTTCAGCGAAATCTCGTCGCCTTTGGCCGCCGCGTCGGCGATGACCCCAAACAGGGCATCGACGAGTTTGCGTGCGTCAGCCTTGGTCAGTCCATGATCGGCGGTGAGCGCTTCAGCCAGCTCGGAATTGTTCATAAACGTCCTCCTGAAATTATGCAGCAGCCGTGTCTAGCGGCACGGCACCGTGCCGTCACGCCTCAAAACGGCGCAAACGAAAGGAGAGGGGGAAGGAAGCAAATGCGCGGTTCGATGTGCGAACCGCAGCTTTTGCGGAGTTTGTTGCATGACCAAGCCATCCATCCTCGTCCCGGCAACCCATCTTACCAAGTCGCCCGTCAATGTGCGCAAGCGGACCGATCCGCGCGCTGACGCTGAACTCGAAGCCAGCATCGCCGGGCATGGCCTTATCCAGAATCTCGTCGGGGTGCCGGTCTCCCGTAAGAAAGGTCATTATCGCATCACGGCCGGTGGCCGCCGCCTCGATGCGATCCATCGCCTGATCGAGAAGGGAACGCTGCCTGCCGATTATGAGGTTCCCGTCCTTGTTCTTGCCAAAGCGAAGGACGGCCGCGAAATCAGCCTTGCTGAAAATTACGACCGGCTACAGATGTCGCCTGCCGAAGATTGCCTTGCATTTCGTGATCTTATCGAGGTCGAGGGCCGCAGCACGGCGGAGATCGCGAAGCGCTTCGGCATCGAGGAACGCTTTGTCGTTGGGCGCCTGCGTCTCGCGAACCTCGCTCAGCCGATCTTCGATGCGCTCGAGGCTGACGAGATCACGCTCGATGTAGCCAAGGCCTATGCGACGACCGCCGACACCGCCCGTCAGACGGCGATCTGGGAGTCGCTGCGAAGCAGCTATTCCCGCGACAATGTGAATGAAATCCGGCGGGCGCTCAATGGCTACAGCTATCGCGCAACCGATCCCAAGGCCCTGCTGGTCGGGCGGGATTCCTATATCGCGGCAGGTGGCCGTGTCGAGGACGCGGACCTGTTCTCCACTGCAGCCGACGAGCGCTGGATCGACACCCATGTTCTCGATGATCTGGCGGAGACGAAACTTGCCGCGCAGGCCGAGGCACTGCGTGAGCGCGAAGGCCTGGGGGAAGTGCGCATCGTCACCGGTGCGCGGATCCCCTATATGGAAACCTATGCGCTGCAACCGCTGACCGGCGTGGCCGAACCGCTCACGCAGGAGCAGGAAGCGCGTAAACTGGAGATTGAGGAGGAGATTGCCGAGATCGAACTGCTTGCCGAAAACGAGGCCTATGAGCCGGAAGAGGATGAGGAACAGCGCTATGCTGCCCTCCAGGCGGAACTCACGGCGATCGTAGAGCGCGAGGTTGTGATCGATCCTGAGCAGAAAGCGACCGCTCTTGGCTATGTGGTACTCGGCCAAGACGGCACGCCGCAAATCCATCATCAACTCTATATCGCGCCGGTGTCTGACGAGGAGAGCGGCGAGGCCGATGATGACGGCGACGAGGGCGACGATAATGCCAGCGTTGAAACGCAGGAGAACGATACCGCCGATGACGCTCGCCCGGTAATGAGCCAGCGCCTTCGCGAAATGTTGGCGATGATGAAGGCTGAGCTTCTTGCGGTCCACGTCGCCAGTGATCCCGCGTTCGCGTTAGATCTGGGCACCTTCATCATGGTTGATCGTGAATCCCGCCTGGCGTCCTTCGACATGCCGAGCGATCTGCGGGCCTCGGTGCCTTCCCGTCTCTTGCCCGACTTCAAGCCGGAAACAGCGGCGGCGGGTGAATGGACGAAGCTCGACGAGGCGCTTGATCGGAGCTGGCTCCACCACCAGGCCGTTCCAGATCGTTACGACGCCTTCTGTGCGCTGCCCGACGATGCACGTGCGGCCTGGCTCGGATGGGCGATCGCGCGCACGCTTCATGCCGTTCCTGCCGGACGACGCGAGGCAGGTTTTCTCGATCATCTGGGTCGCAAGCTCGGTATCAATGTCGCGGCCTGGTGGCGGCCGACGGCGCTCACCTATTTCGACAAGCTGACCAAGCCTGGCATCCTCGCCTTGTTCGAGGAGATTGGCGGACTGGAGTTGCGGGTACGCTATTCCGGGTCGAAGAAGCACGATCTGGCCGCCTCGGCCGAGCGACTGTTCGGTGGCGATGTCATCATCGAGCCCGAAATCCAGGAACGGGCGCTCGCCTGGCTACCCGATGAAATGCGGTTCGCTGCGCCGGAAAGCGGCGAAGAGCCGACCTCGCCCGACAATAGCGGGCACGACCTGGCGGACATGGTGAACAAGGAAGGTGGCAACGAAGGCGACCAAAGCTTCGCGCAAGCCGCCTGACACGGCCGGGGGCAGGACTTCGTTCGTGCCCCCGGCTTCGGCCTTGGATTGAACTGAACAACGGTCTAAAATGAGCTGCTGCTCTTAATCGCCAGGGATAATGGCCTATGCATATTTCCATATCTGATGCGGCAGGCCAACTCATCGACCTTGTTCGGCGCTCGGAAGCAGGGGAAGAAATCATCCTGACCCGTGAGGGGCACGCTGCTGTCCGTCTTGTTCCGGTCAATTTGCCTACTGACAGGGCCAGCCGCCGCGTTTTGCTGGAAGAGATGCGCTTGGCCGCCACAGCCAAGACGACAACCGGCCCCAATGCGGCAAATAGCCAGGACTTTCTTTATGGCGATGAGGGCATGCCCGGATGATTGCGGTCGGCACGTGAAAGAGCGAACGTGTCTGCTGCTTTTGTCGGAGACGATTTCAGCCGGGGCGGATGTCGATCGCCGTTTAACTTCATCGGGTTGACGGGTTTGGAAGCGCGTACAGGAAGACCCAGCTGACGGTCATGCCGCGCCCGCAGTTGTCCGCGATCATTTAGTTCAAACCGCAGCACTTCTTATACTTGGCGCCCGACCCGCAGGGACATGGATCGTTACGCCCCGTCTTTTCGCGCTTGATGGTGACCGGTCGGTAGGGGTCATTTTCAATCCGCCACTGGTGCAGCATCTCGACCCAAATCGGGATCAGGTCAGGTGCTTCCCGATCCCATTGGTCTTCCGCAGTGAGAGTCAGCTTTTTCGTACCATCGGCAAACGAGCGAAGTTCGCGAATACCCTCGATCGCGGCGCGGCAACCGGGATCATCGTCATTGAGGACACGCTGCCAGCCCGAAGGGGCGAGATCCATCGCCTGTCCGAAACCCTCGATCCACAATTCCCACAATGTCTCGTCCGACCGTGTGTCGATCTCCAGCACCGGTTCGAAGCTGCCCTGCTGACCCAGGCAGGCCAGGATGACATGATAATGGTGCATGATGAGGTCTGTGAAATGCTGGAAACCGCCCAAGTTGGTGAAATCCAGCATGCCCGTACCGTCTTCGCCGACCCAGATCATCTTCAGCCATTGGCTTGGTGCAAGCAGGTCGGGACTGACAAGGATTCCGGTCAGGAACCCGTCCAGTTGCGACAGCAGCATGCAATTCTCGCCTTGATCAAGCAGCAGCCGGTCGAGTTCGCCGAGATAGTCGAGTGGAATAGCCATGCTCTTCCATAGCCTCGAGCCGATCCCCCGTCACCGGGTCTGATCTATCCTTCCTGCAGAATCAGGGGCCTGAATGAAGGAGAGCGGGAAGGGGAGAGCCGGATCGGGTCGGTTCCTCCCGTAGCGTAGTGCCGCCTGGAAAATTCTCGCTTCCCATTTGAGACGAACCGAGGGTTGGCCGCCGGCACCATAGTCGACGTGCAGCCGCACCCTCGCTGAGCCCCGCAATCCTAGTCCAACAATCCAGCCCGTGCCCGGTGCACCCGGCTGCGTGGAGTCACGTCCATGGCACAATTCCAAATCCTGTCTCCCTATTCGGCTTCCGACTGGCGGCCGGTAACAATCGAATTCAACTATGCACCACATGGCGATCAGCAATATCTGTGGTCGAGCTTTGAAGATGCGCAAGCCGCTCTGCAGCGGCTTGTCGAGCGCGCGCCTGATGTCGGGTTTCGCGTCGCGCTTGTCGGCGCGGAGGTTGGCGACCTCGACTGGCAGATCCGCGAGAAGCTGCGCTTTGCCGACGATACGTATCTACCGACACCCTGGCACGACGAACTTTGGTATCAGTCGAAGCATGAGGCGCATTTTTGCCATGTGTCCATGGAGCAAGCGGGTAAAATCGCATTTACCGAAAATGCCGCAAAAGGGGCAATGGATCGCCAACTGGTGATGTCGCCGGGTCGCTACCTCAACCGCTTCTTCTGCGAGCATCTGGACAACAACGCGATCGAAGGCTGGTGCGCGAGGCTGTCCGTCCAATTACAGGAGGACACGCTCAAGATAACCCAGGACGCAGACGAGATCGAAGAGGTCTACGCCGGCGGCCCCAGCAGCTGCATGGCACATACTGCGTGCGACTTTGGTAGCTCATGTCATCCGACACGCGTTTATGCCGGGCCGGACACAGCCCTCGCTTATATTGGATCGCGCGAGGACGCCAAAGCCCGCAGCGTCATTTGGCCAAGCCGTAAAATCTACACCAGAATCTATGGAGATGTCTCCCGTCTGAAGCTATTGCTTGAGGGCGCCGGCTACACCGAAGGCAGCCTGAACGGCGCTCGCATCCGACGCATTGAGGATGATGACCATTTTGTCGTTCCGTATATCGACGCAGGTGGCGACCTTGCCGATGACGGCGAATATCTCGTTATCGGCCACGGTAGTATCTCTTGTGAGAGTACGACCGGGCTGGCAAACGACCCTTGGTATTGTCCGCATTGCGACAGTGACGGCAGCCCTTATGATTCAGTATATCTCAGTGGCGGTGGATATGAGGAATGGTGCTACAGTTGCTTCCACAACCACAGCACCTTCTGTGAGCATAACGAGTGCCACTATAGCGACGACGAAAACTTCATCACCGTCTATGCGGATGACAGTTCGCATAGCATAATTGAAGAAGATGCAGTGGCGTTCGGCGCCGTCTATCTCGAAGATCGCTGCCAATGGTGGATCAGCCGTTGCTGCCGCCAATGCGATGGCTCCGGCGGTTGGTTCCACGCAGAGGACCTTACCGAATATCATGGCGAATGGCTGTCCGACGACCATCTTCCCGAGCCGCTTGACGATGACGACACCTATTGCGCCAATGCGCATATCCTTGCTTACCGCCAGTTCCACGATGAAATGGCAGCGATCCATGCAGACGTCGCCAAGTGGCAGGCCGCTGGCGAGCGCGCCCGAGCCGCAAGGCTAGAGTGTGAGCGAGACGAGGCAGCGCGCCTTCGTCGCGAAGCGCTCCTGCACGATGTCGATAAGCCGCAAGATCGTGCGTGCTCGCAGGGCGCGGATCACCCACCGCCTCGCATTGCCGGAAATAGCTTTCCCACTATCGCGATGACAGCGCCGCTCTACAGCGCCGCCGCTTCCCAAGCAGGAGCCTGATCCCATGACCTATGATCATGTCGCAGGCCGGACCGGCCTGCTCGAAATCCTGTCGTGGGCACGTCCTCATAACAGCCCCATCGAACGCGCCTTCTGCCAGGAATATCTCGATCGGGTTCCTGGTATGAAGGCCGATGCCTTCGGCAACCGGATACTGACCATCGGGGATAGACCTCGGGTGATGTGGAGTTGCCATGTCGATACTGCCGCTGCACGCGGCGGACAGCAGGACGTAGGCATTGATGAACTCGATATCGCCAGCTTGTGTAAGGGCAAGGCCGGCATGTCGCTCGGTGCCGACGATGGGGCCGGAATATGGATCATGCTCAACATGATCGCGGCAGGCCGCCCCGGCCTTTACCTGTTCCATCGCGGCGAAGAGCAAGGCTGCCTCGGATCGCACTGGATTGCGCGCAATACGCCGGATCTGCTGAAGGATATCGATGCAGCAATCGCCTTCGACCGTGCCGGCCTTAGCGACGTGATCACCCATCAGAGTTACGGGCGAACATGCTCGGACGCTTTTGCTGCTAGCCTGGCGTCCGCGCTCAACGGCCTCAACCCAGGCTTCCGCTATCGGCCTGACGATACGGGGGTCTATACTGATACCAACGAATATGCGGGCATTGTCCCTGAATGCACCAACCTGTCGGTGGGCTATCATGACCAGCATGGGCCGAGGGAAACGCTTAACGTCGACCATTGCGAGAAGCTGCTCGCCGCCATGTTGCAACTCGACGCTTCCCTGTTGGTGATCAAGCGCGATCCCTCGCTACAGGACGATGATCGCTGGGGTTGGCACGAAACGTATTGCGGCCAAGCTGGCGACCTCACGGATGCGGTGGCGGAAAATCCGCAATTGGCCGCCCGGATGCTGGAGCAGTGCGGCGTCACGCTGGACGACTTCCGGATAATTGCTTGGGAGGATGAGATGAACGATGAAACAGGCTATCGCCCACTCATGGTATCATGATGTCTGCCGCTGGCTGGCGGAATATCCCAAAGAACAATCATCGCCTCGCATGCGTGATCAGATTTGCCTTAATGCTGTTGAGGCGCTCCTTCACCAACGAACAGACGAGGTGCGGCTTGTTATGGCGCACCTCGTCCAGGATATCATTCCGTCGGCGCTGGTGCTGCTACCTTAGCAGCGCCTTTGTCCTGCGCAGATGCGCGTTGCCTTGCGGCTTTCGGCTTAGCGGTTGTCGCGGCCTTTGGCGTTGCGGCCTTTCCAGTTGTCCTTTTCCCGGTGGCTGGCTTGGCAGGTTTGGCCTTTGCAGGCTCCGCTACTGCGGGTTCCACCGGCTCCTTTAGGGCTGCTGTCTGGGCCTTCGCAGTTCTAACGCCCAGCTTCTTCCTGGCAGGCTTTATTGTCGCGGCCTCCGCTTTCGCGGGCACAGTCGCAGGTTTCGGCTTTGGCTCAGACGCCACGATTTCGGCCTGTTCGCTGGGTTTGGCAGCGGCCGCCTTGCCGCGGCCGCGCTTGGGCTTTGCTTCCGTCGTACTTACCGGCGCGACTTCGACAACTGGTGCTGGCTCTACCACGGGTGATGCTTCCACTACCGGAACCGCATCCTGTGCTTTCGCGCCAACCCGCCGTCCAAGGCCGAGCTTTTGCGCGACGGTGCGCCGCTGTTCCGAATAGGCAGGCGCGACCAGGGGATAATCCTTGGGAAGATTATAGCGCTCGCGATATTCGGCGGGTGTCAGCCCGTTGACTGCCAGATGCCGCTTGAGGGTCTTGTACGGCTTGCCATCAAGCATACTGATGATGTGCTCGCGCGAGCTCAGGCTCTTGCGGATCGATACAGCAGGAACATGGTCGGGTGCCGCCGGCACTTCCACGTCGGCCTTCCGTTCGAGCGCGCCGCGGGTCGCTTCGATGATGCCCGCGATGTCGCCGGCTGGAACCTGATTGTTGGAAAAATAGGCGCTTAGTAACTGCACCGTCATTGCGGTGAAATCAGGCTGCTCGGTATCGGCCACGAAAGGACTCCTGGTTGAGGAACGAATGGAGGATGCCGGTTATCGCCGGACTGGAACTGCGCTGTAGCTAAGCGGGAATCTGCAGCTCATGCAAGACGGGAATGAGTGACGGTCATACGGTCCGGTAAAGGGGAGGGGGTAGGAATGGGGAGACCGACTGGAGTCCAGTAACTACGAAAGGCGTGTCATGGCCTACCGTGTATCCGCGCATATCATGATAGGCGGTGTGCTTCCCCGCTCACAATATCCCGTTCTCGTTCAGGCGATCGGTAACGAAAATGCGGCTATCGATTGGGACGGAACGCCCTTCGATCCCGCCTGCCTTCCCGTAAATGATCCTCTCACCTTGAAGGATCACGAAGTGGCCAATGGATGCTTCGGGAGAATCGAATTATGCTGTCGACGTCTTGGCCTTCAATATGTCCGATGGTCAGGCGGATATGCAGGAAGCTTCCCCTCCGTGCGCGTCATATACGGGGGCCATGGCGAACCGCGACACTATCTGACGACTGAAGATGACCAGCAGCTCTTTTCGATCGAACGCATTCGGGAACTGGGAAGCATCGTGGCAATCGAAAATGACTACCAGCTTGCACGCCAGAACCCGCTGATGCTCGTCGATGAAGAACCGATCGATGAAACAATGATGGAGCCGGTCCATGGCTGACCATTATGTCCAAGCTTCCTTCGCGTTCACCTGCACGGCCTGGGAAGGTGCGTTGATCGAGGAGGCGTGGCAGCACGCGTCCGACCTGCTGGGTGATTTTTCCCCGGGGGAGCCGAGCGCTGAATTCCTCGCCGCCTTCATGCCGACCGATCTCGCCAATCCGTTCAATGGCCTCCTTGAGATTTTCGATGATCCGGACTTCCCGCATTTCGGGGCCGAGATCGAGATTGCAGGAGCAGCCGAGTGCATCGTCGCCATTTATGGCACGACCGACTTCCAGCCAGGTCCGATTGCAGAACTCATCCGACGCTGTTGCCAGGAGAGCTTGCAGGCCGCGCCTGTCGGGTTCGACTGGAGCTATGGCTGTTCGCGCCCACGTCGCGACAGTTTTGGTGGAGGATGGTGCGCGATATTTGCCGATCATGTCGAATTTGCCAGCACCCAGGAGGAACTGGCGCGCCGGTTGGTCCGATCTGCAGTGACGCCATCGGTGGAACCGCTTGATCCATGGATCGACTATCCACAATATCCCTCTGCCGATTGGCAGACCGAGGTCGCCAAGGGCGACACGCGTCTTGGCTATCTCGACTGGGTTCTCGCCCGAACGGAAGCAGACCACAGCGTGCCTCCCTCAATGGAAGTGCCGTCGGCCTGACGCACCCGCCCCTCCAAATCTGATCGAGCCATAAGGATGACATCATGACCGACGCTAACGCGCCGGGCGCGTCCGCGCGCCTGTATAGCCAGACCGACCATGACGAACGCGGCAATTTCCATTATGAAGGCGATCTCTACCGCGCCGACGAAGCGTTGTCATCGCTCGCCTCCCGGATCGAACGCCATCTCGCCCAGCATTTTACTGGCACCAGCTTTGCGATCCGCACCGAGACATTTGCGGGCGGACGCAAGGTCATCGCGGAAATCCTCGATACCCCGGACGACCTCACCGGCCGTGAAGCGCAGGACGCTTTTATTGGCGAGGTGCGCGATCAGATGGAACGGTTCGGCTTTACGCGAACCAATCCCTTGCAGGATTTCTGGTCATGCAGTTTCTACGGTGAGGTCCGCATCGGCCAGGCCTATTGGACGGCTTTGGCAAAACGTCAGGGTATCCGCAATCCCGTCGATACGGTCCTATCATTAGGGGCGTTCAAGAAGCGCGTAAAAGCAGGTGATCGGCTGAGGCTTCTGGACGCACCGTCTGGTCATCGACTGCTTGGTACGACCCGCGACATCACCAAAGTGCGCTCGGGCGACCTGATCCTCGAAGGTCGTTCCTACCTGTCCTTTCCCAGGGCCTCCGCCTTCGCCTGCGACGGCCGTCTGATCCGGATCGCCATCGGCTCGCAATATGGTCCTGACGATCATCTTCTCTACGAATGGCTAAGGGCTTCCTGAGCGCCATTTCCTCTCCGCCCAAACGCCGGTCGGACGCAAACAGGGCTTGAGAAGAAAGCCCGTCGCTGTTCGGCCCTTCGGCGCCGTTCCATCTCATCTTCAATTGCGGAGGCATTCGTGCACAAGCCGCATGTCAAAGCCATGGCGGCGCTCTTGCGCCGTAGCCAGCCGCGCCATGACCTCTATACCGTCTTTGGTGACTGCATGGAGGCGATCGCGATCGCCATGGCCAACAGTATCGACCTGCGCGCCCGCGAACCGCGCGAGGCTCGTTATCTGAATATTGTCGGGCGCTACCCGCGCGAGATCCTCGACTTGTTCCCGCAAATTCTCGCTGAACTGGTCCGGGCTCTCGAGGCCGGGCCTGACGACGTGCTGGGCACCCTGTTCCACGAGCTTGACCTTCACAGCAAAGCGCGCGGGCAATATTTCACACCCTATGCGCTCAGCCGCTGCATCGCGCAGGCCACTCTGGGGAGTCGCGAAAATGTGGAAGCTATGATCGCGCCGCATGGCTTCGTGACCGCCATGGAGCCCGCTTGCGGCGCGGGATCGATGGTGATCGCGCTTGCCGAGGCCATGCGCGATATCGGCCATAACTATCAGCGGCACCTTCACGTGACGGCGATCGATATCGATCCGCGCGCTATCCACATGGCCTATATCCAGCTCTCACTGCTTCATATCCCGGCACATCTTATGGTCGGAAACTCCCTAACGGGTGAAACATGTGACCATTGGTTTACACCGGCACATATATTGGGGGGATGGACCGCTCGGCTCGCCCTTCGTCAACGTTGCGAACCCGTGGCTGAGACCGCCCAACGCGCGACCATCGCGACCGGCCCGACTTCACCATCGCAAGGCGCCGTTCCGCCATCGCACGAACCAGGGGGATCGCAGCGATCCATGCCGCGACAGTTGAGCCTTTTCTGACATTCTCACGCCTCACATCATAGGAGATTGGCATGTCCCGACATGTCCATATCGACGCCCTGGGCCGGATGACGTCCGGCACGGCAATTATAACATTGGCCATCTGCGGACCGCGCGGCGGCATGCGTGCGATCGAGGATATTTCGATCGATGAAGCCGAGAAAATGGTGACGCAACTTCAGGCCGCGGTCGCTCATGCTCGAGCCGGGGCCGCCATCGGCCCGGTCGATCGCTTCATGCAGGACGTCATCGACCGGCTCGCCGATCCGGGACTCGCGCTCGATCCTTCTTTTCGTTCATGGTGCGCCGGCAATCATGGCCTGCTCAGTCCACGGCAGGCGGCTGAACGCTGGTGCTGCTGGCATGTTGCCTGACCGATCCTGGCGGTCGCGAGCATGGTCGGTTTCCCGCGCCTATGTGACGGGTCAATACAGGATGACGCCCGTCCCAGGAATGATCTGATCGAAAAAATCGAAATCGCGCCGGTTGCCTGTCAGCAGGTCACAGCCGGTCGCGGCAGCCTGCAGAAACAGCAGCGCATCGTTGAGCAGGGCGATCGAATGGGGTTGGCCGCAAAGCCGTGTGACCATGCCTGCCAGCATACCGGCCTCTGCGAACATGCGGGAGGAGGGCGCGCTGAGGCGATGCTCCGGGATATCGTCGATTGTCCGTCCCAGCGTCTTGAGGACCGACGCTGTGCGCTTGTCGGCAGGATCGAGCGCGCCCATCAGGTGGGTCATCTCGGCAAGCGCGACGCAGGAATGATTGACGATCCGGTTTTCCAGCAAACAGTCTACTTCAACCGGTGTCTTACCCTGGAGCACGTCAATATAGACGCACGTGTCGAGCAGAAGCTCGCGGCCTATGACAGCGGCCTTGTGAACCAGCGGCAATGCCTCTTCGGGTCGTCGCGACAGCCTGGCACCAGATCGCTGCGGCCTTATCCGGCGCAGTGAGGCCTTGCGATCAAATCCCAAGCGCAATATCCGCAGGGATCGTGCCCTTTCGGCGCACAAGCCTGGCTCCGAAATCATCCTCAAGCGCCACTTTGGCGAGCGCATATTCGACAAGATCGGTGGTCGAGGCGATGCCGCTGCGCATCTTGGCGCGATCGATGAGTTCGCGTGGCACGCGGGCGCCGACCGCGCTGTTCGTGCCCGACAGCAAACCCGCCGCCTTGGCAGCGGCCACGACCGCTCCATGTCGCTGGGACAGATGATCCTCGTGCTTCCTCGCCATCATGGCCTCCTTTCGTTGAACATATATACCAATTTGTAAAACATACAAGCCGCCGTCGTACCTGCCGCACCGGTCGGGGTTTCGTGAACCCGATATCGCGGTGCGTGAAAGGGAAGGGAGGGGCGGGGATGTGACAGGAGCGGTGAAGCACCTGTCGCTCTGCATCTCAAGGAGACGATTCCCATGGCGACCCTTGCCCCCATGAACGAAAGCCCCCGCGTTACGGCGCCCTATCGGATCGATGTCTCGCGCGGACGCATGAGCAGCCGCGCATCGTCCGAGTGGTTCTCCCGTCCCGACGACGAGAAATATCTCTCGCTGACCAGTCTTTATGATGCCGTGCGCGGCCGCGCCGACCGTGCGACCACGCGTATCGTTGAAAGCCGGTCGATCCGGGTCGAGGCGAAAAGCGACAATCCAGAGCGGCTGATGCTGGTGGTGCCTGGCGATGATCGACCGCTTGCCCCCACCAACTGGTCTTTCGGCCAGGTAGCAAGTCTCGTCGGTGCCCCGGCCTCTTATCTGCGGCAGCTGCCTGCCGCGCTTGCCGGCATCAACCTGCAGCATGGGTTGATCAACCACCGGGGCGAGCAGGTTAAACTGCTTCAGACCGACAATGGTCGCACCGAATTGCGGGCGGCTACCGGGTCGGAATATGGCAGGATCTTCGACTGGGAACTGGTCCAGGCGGTGATGGCCTTTGCCGGCGATGGCGTCGGCGACACGCGCTGGAAGGTGCCCGGAACCATCGACTGGGGCAGCATGACCTATAACCCTCATGTCGATATCACCAGGGAGACGACCACGCTCTACGCATCGGACCGGGACATCTTCCTGTTCCTCGTGGACGATACGTACCCCATTGAGGCGGGCAAGCTGCCTAACGGCGATCCCGACCTTTATTTTCGCGGCTTCTATGCCTGGAACAGCGAGGTCGGCTCCAAAACGCTCGGAATCGCGACCTTCTATCTGCGCGGTGTGTGCGCCAACCGGTGCTTGTGGGGGGTCGAGAATTTCGAGGAGGTCAATATTCGCCACTCGAAATTCGCCGGTGCCCGTTTCGCGCATCAGGCCGCGCCGGCGCTCGAGCATTTCGCGAACTCCTCGCCGTCGCATTTCATCTCCGGCATCAAGGCCGCTCGCGAGCGGATCGTCGCGCGCAAGGAGGAAGAGCGCGAACCCTTCCTGCGCAAACGCGGCTTTTCCAAGGCCGAGACCGCAAAGATTATCCAGACCGTGCTGGCCGAGGAAGGCCGTCCACCGGAATCCATCTATGATTTCGTCCAGGGCATAACGGCGCTGGCGCGCGCGAAGCCGCATCAGGACAGCCGCCTCGATCTGGAAAACAAGGCCAGAAAGCTGCTCGAACAGGCGCTTTGAGGCCCGGCGCCGCCGCTCTCATGCCTTCTCCACCTTCCTCCTCGCCATCCCGGTCATTCGCCGGGGTGGCCATCGTCATGAAAGGATGCTGCCATGCGCGCCCATTCGTCCCTTCCCCTGCCGCAATTTATCGTCGACATCACCTTTTTCAGCGGCGGTGAGCGATATGCCACCGAGACTTACACCATTCCTGCATCCACCTGGTTTGCTGCGGAGCAACAGGCGCTGCAGATGTCGGTGAACAGCGTCTATGACGATGCGCGCATTCCTGACCTCAGTCGAACCGCCACCGTCCGCACGGCCTAATCATGCTCTGCGATCAATCTCGATGGCAGAACTTCCGAACCGCAATCCTGGGACGGGTGTGCCGATCCAGCCGCTGTCCGAACCGTGGGCGTCGTGCCACCTCCCCCTGGAGCCATCTCCATGACCCGCTACACATTATCCCATCTCGAAACCGCTGCTTGTCTTTGGGAAGCCGTCCTCGAACTGCGCGATCGCCAAGAGACCAATCCCGATGCAAGCAGTCTGGCGCTCGTCTTGCGCAAATGCGTCGATACGCTCGGCACGGCGGCGCTGCGTCTGATCGTGGTAGGCTGGGTCGATGCGGTCGAGGCTGCATGGCGCACCGTAGAAGGCGAATATCCATTGTCGTTCGACTGGGATTTCGTGCCCCGTTGGATTGCCGACACGATCGACTGGTCAGATCCTCGCCGTCCGGTCATTCGCGCAACTGCGCCCGTTCGGTACGCCGGATCGAAGTCGTTTCCACCGCCCGGATATGACGCACTCCCCCAACCCGCAATCGGGACCAGCCATGAGGACCATCTGGCGATAGAGGTCCATACTGCCGTGATTGAACATCGGCATGGAATGAATATCCACGTCGCAGTCGATGCGATGGCTCTCGACGTGGAAATCGCTGCTTATTGCCGTGAATATTGGAGCGAGATCGACGACGCGCGCGACCCGAATAACCTGTCCGACTCAGAAGCGATATCAAGCTATTTCGAATCTCATCCGTCGGAAAGCTGCACGAAGGATCGCATGCGTATTGCGCCCGTCGCACATCAGCGCGCGCTCGTCGCCGGATCGATCGAGCAGGGTCGCTATTGCGTGCTGTCGACCGCCCATCTGACGGTTCATACCGCCTCGTGCCTCGATAAATGGGCATCCTGGCCACCCAGCGACCGACCGATTGATATTGCGGCTTCGGTCTATGGCTGGTTCGTGCCGACGCGTGCCGTCGATCATGATCGCAGCGCGCAGTTGCCGCAGGACCTGCTGCGCCTCATCGCCTTTGGCCGCGAGCGCGGCTTCCAGTTCCTGCTCTTCGACTGCGATGGCGGTGACATCGACGGGTTGCCGCTGCACGATTGGTAAGGAGCTTTCCGACTGGTCGGCTGTGGCTTTCAGGAGATTACGCGAATTTACCCGCTACCTGATTCCAGAATCCAATCTTGCGTCCATGCGCCTTGCGAAGACCTGCCAGCCAGTCATCATGCGGTCCGACATCGACATCACCTGCGATACGGTCGGCCAGGGCCGTCGCCGCCGCGAAGTCCCGCGCGGCATAGGGGTAATATTTCGAACTCGCCCGGTCGAGCACGCCAGTCACCAGTCGGCGATAGAGCAAGGTGGCCCCGCCCGGATCGGCCTGAGACAAAGCCTCAGCGGCAGGACGCAGAATGTCATAGGTCCGGGCTTCCAGATCTTCGAGCCTTTCCCTTGTCAGCTTGCCAGCGCGCTTGAGATCGGGCCAGGCAATGAGGAATTCCAGTGCCGATGTCGCTCGATCATAGGTCATGGCCTGATCGAGAGCCTGCCTCTCTGCGGCGACATCCTCGAAATCAGGCAATGCCTTGAGCCATTCGCGTAGCGCCTGAGCGTCAAGCCAGTGGTCGAAGATCGCCTTGCGCTGCGCCTGCACATCGTCCCTGCGGCCCAGCGCCTCAAAGGCGCGTAATTTGAGATCGGCGATTTCGCGCTCATTATGGCAGCGCTCAACCGGAGCGTCGATCCAGTCGAGAGCTTCTGCCGCACGATCCTGCGCGATCAGGCGGGCGGCAACCTGCGCATTGAGCAGCGTATTACGCCGGTCGGGATCGACTGTCGCAATATAGGCGTCCACATCGCCGTCGAGGTCGGCGAGCTTGGGCAACAGCCAGCCGACCTTATAGTCGAATTGCCGTCGCTCGGGTCCGGTCTTTTCCGCCTGCCGTTCAAGCAGCATCCGTCGCAACGCTGCGCGGCCTTCCTGCCCCAGAGCCGGGGAAGCCGCGTCCGGCAGGTCGTCGAACACGCCATAGCCATCCCCTTCGATCAGCGTTAAAATATCCCCGGTGAGCTGCTCGACATCGGGTACATCGGCTCGGGCCCACAGCAGTCCCAGATCCTCGCCGCCCTGGCGGAATACGGTGCCCAGCGAACCGCTGCTGTCGTCGGACCTTTCGAACACCGGTTCGGCAAGGCTCAGCAGCAACTTCATGCTATCGATCGCCTGGCTTAGCGAGGTTTCGGCCAGTGGTCCCAATATGGATTCACGCAACTGGTCTAGTTCGCGCGCGAGCGGACCAACCTTGTCCCATTCGAGGAACCCGCGCGAACGCCGGATGGTCTTCAGCCGCTTGTCGATTTCGTGGGCCAGGCGTCCGCTATCGTCCTTCGCCGCCAGTTCCATACGGACCGCGCGGGAGAATATGGCGTCACGCTCCGCCTGGGCCAGGACAAGCCGGGCAAGGCGCGCTGGTCCCAGCGCTTCGATCGCTTCGAGCGTCATCCTGCCGGTGCAGCGTTTACCACTAACGGAGGCCGCCATCAGATGTCTGCACCTGTTGACCGTCCTGTCCCCTTGACCAGCGCAAGCAGCATGGCGTGCAGCGCCTCTTCCGCGCGCTCGCGCCGCGCTGGATCGGCGGCGGAGATGTCCCGGCGCATCCAGTCCGGCAGGCGGCGCAGAAAGTCGGTGAGTTGCGAATCCAGATCCTGAGGCATTCCTTGTCCTTCGCAGTCCGGGACCGCTGCCGCAATATCGGATGCATAGTGGCATCCGCGGGCGTCATGGTCCTCAAAGACGAACGGAGGGGAGGGAGCGGGGCGGGGTAAGGGTTCCAGTCCGGGCCCAGGGAGAACACCATGCCCCTTCCAACAACGATCCATAGCGCTGTCAGTCCCGACGCGATTCACCGCGCGTCCCGCCTTTTTTCAGGCGATAGCCGGGACTGCCTCCATGAGATTTTCCAGAACGCCAGGCGCGCCGGCGCCACCTGTATCGCGGTCGACCGCACAGAGCCGGAAGGTCGCTCCCTTCTTCATATCCGTGATGATGGCTGCGGCATCGATGATCCTGCCGCCCTGCTGATGTTGGGACATTCGGGCTGGGGCGATGACATTGCCCGCTGCGAAGACCCGGCCGGCATGGGCATGTTCAGCCTTGCCGGCCGCGCGGTCGAAATCCAGTCCTTCTCTCCCTCTGCGGGCGCGGCCTGGAAAGTCGAGATTCCCGCCGACGCATGGGACAGCGGCGCGCCGCTTGCCCTTGGACAGGGCATGATCGATCAGGGCACGCTGATCTCGATCGAAATGCCGGACGAGTGGATACATGGCCTGCACGCCGCCGTCGTCGATGCCGCCCGCCATTTTCCCATACCGATTACGTTGAACGGCGCGATGCTGGTCCGGGAAGACTTTCTCAAGGACGCCATGTTTGTTGAGCAGGCCTGCGGCTGCCGTATCGGTGTCTATGACCGGGATCCTGATTGGCCAAGAGACCAACGCATCAATTTTCACGGGCACCGCGTCAAACGCGCCTTGCCGACGGTTCGGGAAGAAAAAGACAATGGCAGTCTCTGGACGGTCCGGATCGATATTATGGATGCGCTGGAAATTCATATGGTTCTGCCGGCGCGCAAGGAGGTCATCGATAACGCGGCATTGATGGCGCTTCGCGACGCTGCCGAGCAGATCCTGTACAAGGCCATCGAGACCCAACCGGACCATCGGCTGCCCTTTGCCGCCTGGCAGCGGGCGTGCGAGCTGGGCGTCACTCTGCCGCAAGCGCGCTCAGGGCTGGCGATCTGGCGGCCGCAGACAGCCGACGACTGTCATGGGCGCAGCAGCCGCATGATCGCTCCTGAAGGCGCAATGCTGATCGTGCCCTCACTGGAGCCTGATATTGCGCAGGCGCTTGCGCTGGCTCGGGGCAAACCGCCCATTGGGGATGTGCAACTCGTCGAGACGGAAGACGCGCTGCAAGGCTATGCCTGGTATGACACGCTCCCGGTGATCAGGGATATTTCCCTGCGCATCGACCGGGAAGGCTCCGTGCATCGCTATGACGACGACATGTGTCTCCCCGCCGATTTCGCTTGTGGCCTGGTCGACCGGATCGTCATCGAGCTGACGGTTTGTGAAACCGGTCGCACGGACGCGCCACGCAGCGTCCATTCCATCGAAATCCCGGCGCTCGTCTGCCGCAATGGCGGCTGGGATATTGAGGAGGCCATCATCCTGGCCACGCGCGATGGTGGTATCACCCCGGACAGACTGAGCCGCATGATCTATGCGACGATCTTCTGTGGGGCTGATGATGGCGACTGCGACAGCTGGGACACCCAGTCGCGATCCTTCGAACGCGAGGCGCGGCAGCACGCTACGCATATCCTCCTTGGGGAGGACGCTGCCACCCTCGAAGCCATCGACATGAGCGCATGGGATAATCTGAGCTGGCTGATCCCGCTCGATCGCAAGATCGTCATTCACGCCGAGCGCGGTGCCATCACGGTCGATTTCTTGCCGAATTGAAAGGGTGCCCGAGTTTGCTCGCCGCGCCTGTCACCCCTGTCCCAACCCAATCAAGGAGACCGGCCATGCGCCGCTTCCCCGTCTGCGCCTGTTCGACAGCGCATCTTCCCCGCGCCGAGAATAACGCCATCGACCGGCTGATCCAGCACGCGCCGCGAAGGAGCGGCCGGATCATCGTCGATCATCCGATCTTGTCGATCGAGGCCCACCAATATGGCTTCTGGGTCCATCTTGGCTTCATCGATGACTGGCCCGATCGCCCCGATGGGCTTTCGCCCGAATTCTGGGCTTTGCTGTCGGACGCCCGCAAGGCTGGAGCGAACTGGCTGAGCTTCGACCGTGATGAACCGCCTTCCGATCGGTTCCCGGTCTTCGCGGCCGGGCAGGGGGAGGCAACGGGCGACGCCGGAGAATCGGTCAATGCCGCGAACCCCGCTGCCAGGATCACGATCCGCTGTTCTGCATGTGGCAGCGCCGAGGTAATGCGCGATGCCTGGGCGCGCTGGGACGATGATGCCCAGGACTGGGCGCTCGGCGCTGTGTTCGAAGCAGCCTTTTGCGAGGCCTGTGAAAAGGACGCCACGCTCTCCGAACAGTCGATCGAGGGATCGCAGCACAAGCATCCCTGATCGCCAGGTCGCCAGCCACTTATCGCGTCAAGCCCATTCCCTCGACCAGCATCTCCGGCCGCTCTGCGCGACGCCGGGTGAAGAAGGACATCAGATGACCATCGCCAACCATGATTTCACCCGTGACACGAAAGTCCCGCTCGGCCGCTCATCGACCAGTCCGCTCGAACTGGATCTGGGTAAACTGATGGCGGGGCGCTGTCTGATCCAGGGATCTTCGGGCGCGGGCAAAAGCCAGACGCTGCGCCGGATCATTGAAGAAGCGTTCGATTATCTCACCACCATCATTGTCGATCCGGAAGGCGAGTTCGCCAACCTTGCTACGCATATCGGCGCAACGACGGTCATCGCACGCGAATATGCCAATGATGGTCTCACAGCGCTCGCGCTGCGAACGCGGCAGCATCGTATCGCCCTCCATCTCGACCTTACCGATCTGGAGCCCGATCACCGCATCGAGAAGGCTGCGGCCTTCTTTGCGGGCCTGCTCTCGACACCGCGCGAACATTGGGCCCACACCGTGCTGGTATGTATCGACGAGGCGCATCTGCTCGCGCCGCATATGGCAGCCTCGGCCCGCGACGCAGAAACCCGCCGCCTGGGGGTCGCCACCTTGACGGATATGTGCGCGCGGGGTCGCAAGCGCGGGATCGGTACGATCATCGCGACCCAGCGTCTCGCCAAGCTGGCCAGTTCGGTGGTTTCCGAACTGCACAATCATCTGATCGGCCTCAATGTCTTTGATCGCGACGTGGCACGTGCTGCCGACCTTCTGGGGTTCGGCAGCGACCAGGCGGCGCTGCTGCGCCAGCTTCCGCCCGGTGAGTTCTTCGCCTTCGGACCCGCGCTCGCGGCGATCCCGGTGCTGGCGAAGATCGATCAGACGATCACCCCCCATATCGGCCGCACGCCCGATCTAGTCGCTGCCGCCGATCTTGATGCCGATGAGAGCCGTACCCTGCTTGATCTCGACGCCCTGCGCGAGGTCATGCCGATAAGGGGCGATCGGGTGACCATGCGAGGCCAACGCGCGCTCGACGCCTTCCTACTCGATCCGGCCGCCCCCGCCGCTGCACGGATTGTCGGCGCGCTGGGCAGCATAGCGCCCAACGCCACCACGGCAGATGATCTGGTGCGGCACCTTGCCCTGCCTGCGAACGATATCGATGCCGGGCTCGACCTGCTCGCCGCGATCGGTGCGTCCGACACCATGCCGCGCGGCGAAACGCGGATCGCGCGGCTGTCGGCCCGGTTGCGCCTGCGTGTCGTTGATACGCCCGTTATCGGCCTGGTCTGAATGGAGAGTGCCATGAAAGAGACAAGCTTCGATCTCGACGCTGATATCGTCGAACTCACCCCGTTCGTCCCTGACCAGGAAACAGGCGCGACAGCGCCACTTGCCGAACTGGCCTTCCGTGCCGACGCATGGCTCCCAGATGAAACGATGCGTTTGCGCGCCGCCTTCGCCGATGACTGCACGCTAGAGGAGATTGCCACGGTGCTGGGCCGATCTCGTGCCAGCATCGCCACGCGCATATATGATCTTGGCCTTCGCAGAAACTCGCGGCGATCCTGGATCGCGTGGGAAGATGAGGAACTGGCGCGCTGCTACACGCACGAACCAACCGCGACACTGGCCGCCCGCCTCGGCCGCGGTGTGAGCGCCCTCTATGCCCGTGCGCAACTGCTCGGACTCTCCGAGCCCGGATCCCCGCCCTATAGCGGTTGGGAAGATGCACAGCTTCGCGCCGGCTACGAGAAAGCTGTGCCCGTTGCCCAGATTGCCAGCCTGATCGGCCGACCTTTTGCCGGAGCCATCTCCCGCGCTTCGGCGCTGGGTCTGCGCCATGCCTGCCAGCCGGACGACTGGAGCGACGCGGAAATGACCCGCGCACTCACACTCGCGGCCACAGGCGTGCCCTATGTCGTCATTGCCAAGGCGCTCGTTTCTGAGGGATTTCCGGCCCGGAACAGTCGCAGCCTTGGCCAACGCCTTCGCAAACTGGGTTACGGCAGAGGGTGGGGCAGGCCGTGGATCATCGAGGAAGACGAGCTGCTGCGCCACGCCTACGCTACCGGGGCGAGCCTTACGCCCCTGCGGGAGCGGCTTGGCCGCAGCCCGCATTCCATCCGCTGGCGTGCAGAGGCGCTTGGCTTGCGCGGCACGCATGTCCGCCGTGACGGGTTTCGGCAGGGATCTGTCTGGACGGCCAAGGAAGAAGCCCGGTTGCGAGCGGATTATGGCAAGGTCCCGACACGGGACATTGCCCGGGACCTTGGTCGCGGCGTGCGCGCTGTCCTCTATCATGCCAATCGCCTGGGGCTGGTGCATGGCTTCATGCGCGCGTTCAGTGCAGACGAGGATTGCGCCATCCGCAACGCCTGGATCCATGGCGTCTCGATGGTCGATGTCGCCCAGGCGCTTGGCCGCGATCCCGCCGTCATCGGTAAGCATGCCGCGCGTATCGGCTGCCGGTTCAATGATCCGGCCAGGCCCGTCCGAGGCCCCAGGACCCGGCGGGCAAATCGCACATACGTCACGCTCGAAAGCCTACTTGCACTTAACGCCGCTGCCGATCGGCCACTCGCTGCCTGAACCTACCCTAGCATGGAGGTCATGATGCCCTCGTCCGATCTGCCCGCCCGGTTGTCGCCTTGTCGGCGCCGCTTATGCTCATTCGATCACGCCTATAAAATCGCCCTCAATCTTCGGCGGGACACGGGCATCCCGCATTATGTCATTCGCGGGATCGTGCCCCTTCAGGCCTATCGGGTAACGACAAGGCCGCCGGCTTGGCCGGACCGCTGGCTGGCGATAGCGGCATGATCTCACCTTGCGCACCGCTACCGCTATTCGCTCGACCGTAGCCCCACCGCGGCTACCGCCGCGCCTCCAGCCTCGCGCCCCATCCACCTGCGCTGCCCCCGGCGGGGCTGTTCTGGCGACCCCTCCTGCCGGGGGGTGGGGCGCAGAATTGTGGGCTGGTATGGCGTTGCGCCGGAGGGATGGGGAGCGATGTTCTCCGGGCGCGCGGCGCGCGGGGCAAGGTCGGGACAGAGAGGAGAGAAGGGACGGGGAGGGTGTCGCCGGAAAATGGATTTCGAGCGACATTCGAAAGGTCAAGACGATGAACATCGGTGAAATCTTCAATCAGAACGGCCGCCTGACGGGCTCGATCGCCACCCGCACGATCGATCTCCCGCGCATCGGGCTGCGCAAGGTCATGAGCGAGAATGAGAAGGCTCCGGTCTATGAGATCCTGGCGCTCAACGTCGCGCGTCGCTGGGTTCAGGTCGGCGCATTGTGGGAGGCTGCGTCCAAGCGCACCGGCGAGGTCTTCCTTGCCGGCAATATCGACGATCCCAGCCTGCCTGAACCGCTGCCGATCGCGCTCTTCCCGGCCGATCATGGCGGCTACATGGTCGCATGGCGGCGCGACACCATGCGCTCCGACTTCGGGGGCAGCATGGGGACCAGCCGCACCAATTATGACGATCGCGGTTCGCGCGACGAAGGCGGCTTCGGCGACAGCACCGCAGGGGCTGACGGCGAGCTGGCCGGTGCGGGCGCGCCGTTTGGCGAGGAGGACCCGTTCTGATCACCCGTTGATCGGAACCCGTTCGGGGCCGGGGAGGCGTCAGGCTTCCCCGGCCCTTTTCCTTTCTTCGCATGAGGAGACAGTCCATGCCGCTTCCTTCTTTTCATGACATCGCGCCGCTGTCCGATCTCTCGGCGCTCTGCGCCGCGATCATGGCCAGTCCCGCTATCCGGGATCTGCTGGCACCCCAAAACACGCTTGCGGTCCGCTCGCCGGAAATACCTGGCGGCGTTACATGCGGCGAGATCATCGCTGCTATCTATGACCTACTCGAAGGCACGCCCTTTGCGCCCCATGCGGCGCAAATCGTCAATGCCGTCCTGACGCGCTTAACCGCTTTCGCCAGCGTACGGGCAAGCATGCACTGATCCGACATAATGGGGCGGGACGCTTTTGCGCGTTCGCGCCCCTTTTTCCTTTTCCATGATGAGGAGAAGTCCCATGACCCACGACCATTCGCACAGTATCAGCCACTTTGCAGACCTGCCGGCGCTGTTTGCACAGATGACGGCGACACCGGAATTCAAACGCGCCTTTGGCGACCCCATCCCGCTTTCGATCATCGCGCCGGGCGACGAGCCGGGCGAGCATGATATGCCCGAACCGCTCCACGCGCAGGCCGATTGCGCGGGTGTGATCGCCACCATCTTCGATCTCTTGACCGATACCCGCCTCGACGCGCTCGCGCCCGAGATCGCCTGGGGCATGGTCAACAGCTTCCACTTCGTAGCTGGCAAGCTTGAACGACAGGAAGACATGCTGGCCCATGAGCTGCGCGACATGATCCGACGGATCGAGCCTTCCGAGGTTTTCAACAGCGAACTGGAGGAGAAACAGCTCCTGTGCCAGTCGCTGACCGAACAACGCGAGGCGGTCGAGTGTATGCGCGATTATGCCGCCGAAACTTTCCGCGTGCTATCGGGTCGTCCATGGTCGCCGGCCCGCGGATCGCGTGTCTCGAAGGCCGCTACCGCTACGCAGGTGTCGATACAGGATTTCCTGCGTGCCCGGGAACTGGTCGAACGCGAGCGGTACCGCCCCCGTGGACCAATCGTCATCGCCTCAGGCCATGCCGAATGGCATGACTGGCAATTGCTCTGGGATCGGCTCGACACGATCCTCGAACGCATCCCGCATATGACGCTGGTGACGACCGCGCAGCGCAAGGGCTTCGACGCGATCGTGGCCTCCTGGGCTGGCAATCGGGAGGTGCAACTTGTGACATATTCGCTGACGGGGTCGGGGCGGGGTGCGCCCTTCGCCCGCAATCGGAAGCTTGTGGACCTGAAACCTGTCGAAGCTTTGCTGGGTGAGGGATCAGGTATTCAGGCCAATCTTTATCAGGCTCTGCGCAAGGCCGGCGTTCCGATCCATGCCTTCCGCAAGGCCGATCAGGTTCCGGTCGAAAAGGTCGCTCCGCCCCAACGCAACCGACTTCGCCGCGCCGCCTGACATTACATCGCTCGCATTCCGTTCGGGGACAGCGCTACGCGTGCTGTTCCCTTTTTCATGGAACAGATGCTGACCCTGGCGATGAGGGCAAGCGTGGCTAGCTCTCTCCCGCAAGGGCAGCGCCTGGAGGCACCCATTTGCGAATCAGGGGCATCGAGCCCCAGATTCGCAACGCCTCTTCTCTCTCTCAAGAATTCCAAGGGTGGCACGGGACCGCGTCGGCCTCAAGGACGACGGGGCCCCACCATTTTTCGGGGCGGGTCAGGCGCCACGCTTCTCACTCGACCATGGTGGCCGCCCCAAAAAATCGTGACCCCCATCGCCGGCTGCGCCGGTCGCGTTCCGCGATCCTTGACCCCGCCGCTCGGAGCCCGTGCCCAAGGGTGAACCTCTTTCGTTTCAACAGGAGGTTCACATGACGAAGATCAACCAGTCTGACCGCACATTTTCCGACATTGCTACATTCATGACGCAGGAGACAGCGGCCACCACCGACGATTTCCACGCCGCCTTCGCCTCCGATCTCGATGGTGTCCGCATCGGGCGTAGTGGAGAAGAGATGGCGACCGACATGCCCGATCCGAGGGAAGCCCAGTTCGCCGTCGAACTGATCGTCACGACACTCTTCGACGTATTACGGGACACACGCCTGGAGCCGGCCGCGCAGCGCCTGGCGTGGGGTATCGTCAACAGCTTCCATCACGTCGCCGACCAGTGGGAGGGCCAGGCCGACAAGGCGACACGGCAGGTTCAGGACCTGCTGCGACGTGCCGATGGCAGCGAAATCCACAGCGTCGAACTCGAGCAGGCACGCGACGAGCTCGAATATCTTGACGAAGCTACCGATGCGCTGCGGTGCATGCGCGACCATGCCGCCGACGTCTTTCACACCGAAACCGGGCGGCCATGGTCAGCGCCGAAGGGATCGCTGGTGTCGAGCAAGCGCACCGCGTCGGTGATTGCCGCCACCGATTTCCTCGCCGCCCGTCGCCAGCGCAAAACCGACGCGCACAATCCGCAAGGGCCCATCGTGATCTTCTCAGGAGGAGCGGAATGCTGGTTCGACGTCTCCCTCATCTGGGAGAAGCTCGATGAAGCCAAATCCCGAAATCCGATGATGGTGCTGGCGACGACCGCGCAAGACAAGGGATGCGACGCCATGGCCGCAGCCTGGGCAGCGTCGCGCAAAGTGACGCTCATAACATTCCGGCTCAGCGCAAAGCTTGGCAAACGGGCGGGGTTCGTACGCAACGAGCAGATGGTCGGATTACGTCCCGTCGAAGCGCTGGTCTGCGAAGGATCGGGATTGCAATCGCACCTTGCGCGACTGGTCAGGGAGAAGCGTATCCCGGCGCGGTTTGTGAGGCTCAGCGATCAGGAATGGGAGGCGCAATGACGCCCCGAGAGGATCGGCCCGGTTTACCGGGCCGATCCTCATTTCTTTTTTCAAGCGCAGCACTCGCCCCCGCTCAGGGACCCGCAAGCGGGCCCGTCGCGGAGGCGATACGGAACCGCCAGCGCAGTCCCGGCCTCCTGTGCGCGGCTTCGCCGTGCTCGTCGCAGGGACACACCCTTCGGGTGCGGTTTGGAAGGGTGGGTCGTCTCGGAAACGTCCAGTGTGACCATCTGAGGTAGGGAGGGCCATAGCGCGGAATGCCTCCTATGGCTTTATCATCTAGAACAATCGGAGCAGGGGAAGTTTCGCTGATATTCGTCGATGTGCAGAACGGGGAGGCTTCATCACTATCGGGTTTGCCCCGGAAGACCGCATAGTCATCCTGCGCTCTGATACCGACAGAAATAGGTTTATTATGCCCCACCTCTGCCGGTTATCATCAGATTGCCGCTTCGCGGCGGGTCAGGTCACCGGCGGCAACTTTTTCAGGGCCGTCAGCGCTGCGCTGCCACCAACCCGGATCGCCTGCATCAGAAGTTCGCGGAACTCCCGTTCCGTCAGCGTCTCTATCGGCACGTCGTTCACCATGGCCGCATATTTGCCGCGCAGAGCGCGGCGGGCGGTTTCCAGATCTTCTGTCAGCTTGCGCTGACGTGTTTCGAGATCGGCAAGCCGATCCCTTTCGGTCATCTTCGGCATTTCCATCGTCCTTCCCCGATGGGCTGCCCGTCATACGCAACTGTGCCATATCGAGGAGCCAAAGCAAGAGCGGCTTGCCGCTTCCTGCGAAACTGGCGGCGTGGACGGCGCGCCGACGAAGCGGCAATGCTGGCATGCAAAGCCCGGCATTAAATCCCCTGATGAAGGCAATCACGCTCTCGGGACCGGCCCTGATGCACGGCCCCCTTTTTTAAATTCTGGGAGAACAAGGCCATGAGATTTGCCCCTCAATCCACCCCAATATCGACCCCTGAAAACCAGCAAAAAGGTAGCCCCGCGCCTACCGGCACGAGGCAGCGCAGCGCGAGCGCGCTGCGTAAGGCGGGACGCACGGCGCAAGGCCGTTTTGTAATGGACCCTACGCACGGGTGCTGCGGGCGCATTATGCCCTGAAAACATCGAGATAAGTCTGTATCACATGTCACACGTCGAACCGGTGGGCTGTCGTACGCGAAACACAGGGCTCACACGGGGCCACATATCGTATTGAAACGACTTCGGGAATTTCGTGATACGCGTCGTACGCCATTGCGGATCCCAGAATGCTGTGACGGCGGGGCGACGCCCGTTGAATCCTGGCCGAATTCATGGTCTTTTTGCCGCAGCAGAAAGGATAGCGCCATGACGGAATTGAACGAGGACTATATCAGCGACCTCCGCCGGGCAGTGGTCAAGGCCATCTGCGAAGTGTCGGCGCAAAGGCAGCACTCTCCGGAAGCGGGGAAGGGGGACACACTCTATATCGGCTCAGCCGAAGTCTGTCAGATGCTCACGATTTTGCTGGCCGAGTTTCTGGAGGGCGTCCCTGGTCTCGATACGCCCAGTGAGGTGCGGCGCATGTCGGACGTTGTAGCCAGGAAGATCAGACTGGGGATCGGCGAAATCCGTCGACACCGCGACGAGACAGGCGGAACCCCGCCGCCGTCCATCATCATCAGAGGCAACTGATCGAGCTGCTCAGCCTGTTCCTGTCGGCACATATCCTCAGCGCTCAATCTCTGGATCAATTTGGTGATAGGGCGGCTTGCGCCAATATTGCCATTCCGGTAATATGCGACCGCTTCATGATATTTTCGAAGGTCTCCGGATAAGGAGACCCTTCGCTTGCCCAAGCTTAATTTCCGCCTCGATGAATCGCTGCATGCCGCCTTGATGCGCCGTGCGCTCGGTGCGAACCTGTCCTTATCGGGGTTCATCCGTCAGCTCCTTGAACAGGCGGTCGATGAGCGCAAACGCTATGTCTTCTCCTCCCAGGATGAGATCCTCGCCACGTCGATCCAGATCCTATCGATTGTCGCGACGTCCGTCGGCCAGCAATCTCCCAAAGCGCTGGAACAGGGCATGGCGCAAGCCCGAATGATCCTTGCCGAACGCGGACTGCTTGGCGGGGAGGAGATCCCATGAGCATCTTTCGCAACGACACATTAGGCTCCTGGACGCGCGGTGGCCAGGCGATCGTCCACAATGTCCGCATGACGACCCAGGTCTTTTATCAGACCATATTAGCGGGTTTCATCATCTGGATCATCGGCACACTCTGGTATGCGTTCGAGAAATCGACCGAGTATGAGCGGTTCGTTCTGGTCAAATTGGCCGAAGCCACGATCAAGGTGGATGCGGCCGCCGGGACCAATGATCCGGTGCAGTTTCGCACCCCCGAAGGCCAGGCCTACTGGACCTCGGCGGACTGGCTGGTTGCCTCCACCCTCGCGAAAAAGACCCTGCATGCATTTGAAGGCTATCTGCTGCATGGCGCACTGCTCTCTGGCCTGTTCACCCTTGTCATGCTCGCTTGGGCCTGGTTCTACTTCACCCGGACGGGTAAGGGCCTGGGCTCCAACGAATATCTGCGAGGGGCAAGGTTCGGCACGATCCGTCAGGTGAAACGCGCGCTATGGCGACAGACCAAGGGGCCGCTGGTGATCGGCAATGTGCCGGTGCCTGAGGCCTATGAGCCTGAGCATATCCTGCTGTGCGGTGCGCCTGGCACGGGCAAGACAAACCTCATCGTCGGCATGCTCGACGGCATCCGCAAATCGGACCGGCGCGCCATCGTCTATGACACTGCCGGAACCTTCGTCGAGAAATTCTATCGGCAGGGCACTGACATGTTGCTCAACCCGCTCGACCAGCGCGCGGCGCGCTGGTCGCCCTGGGTCGATGTGCCACGCGATTATCATTATGACCAGATCGCGGAATCGACCATTCCCGACAAGCATGGCGATCCCTTCTGGGCCAAGGCGGCGCGGGGGACGCTGGTTGCGGTCATGCGCAAGCTGGCGCGCCAGAAACATACCTATGTCTCGGTCCTGCTCGACAGGTTGTTGCGTTCGAAACTGAAAGACCTGGCCGCTTTTGTGACTGGAACGGACGCTGCCGCTTTCATCAGCACCGAAGGCGAACGGACATCCGCCGGCATCCAGGCCGAGCTCGCCTCGGTGATGCGTAGTTTCGGTTATCTCGATGACACCGAAGACGGCTTCTCGATCCGCGACTGGGTTGAGAAAGGCGCAGACGGGAGCTGGCTCTTCATCACCGTGAAGGCCGACCAGCTTCCCTCGCTACGCCCGCTCATCACCGTCTGGCTCGACATCGCAATCAGCGCCATCATGAGCCTGACGCCCGATCGCGACCGACGGCTTTATTGCGTGATCGACGAACTGCCGACGCTGCATAAGCTGCCGTCGCTCTCGGACTTTCTCGCCCGTGCCCGCAAATATGGCGGCTGCGGCATATTGGGCTTCCAGTCCTATCCCCAGCTCAAAGCTACCTACGGCAAGGATGATGCGGCGGCGATCACTGGCTATTGCTCGACCTGGGTGGCGCTGCGCGCGAATGACACGGATACCGCCGAGCATGTCTCGATCAACCTTGGTCAGGTCGAACAGGTCGAGGCCAATGAGGGCATGTCCTATGGCGTCAACGACATGCGTGACGGCGTCAATCTGTCACGCATGCAGGTAACGCGGCCGCTAGTCATGTCGACCGAAGTCACCAATCTGCCCAACCTGGTGGGCTTCCTGCGCTTTGGCCGAAATTTGCCTGTGGTCCGGTTCGACAGCCGGTTCAACGACGTCCCATCGTTGGGACCAGCCTTCCTCGAACGCACGACACCTCCCATTCAGATCGACAAGGCCGGGATGCTCGTCCGCATCGCCCATGCTGAAGCGCGTGTTCGCGAAGCGATGGAGCGGGAAGCGACGCAGGCAACTCCGCCAGCGACACATGGCGAGATCAAGCAAGCGAAGCCTTCGGTATCTTCAGAATCCGCCCCGACGCCACCACCCCAGTCGGATATGTTTACGCCTCCAGCGCCGAACATCGATCCGCAGCGAGTCGAAGACATATTGCTCAATGACGAGAATGCCGAGCTTCCCGCGCCCGCTCGCAACCTTTGGACGATCCTTGCCGGCAAGCAGGGAGAAATCCGGTCCGATCTTGTCCAGCATGGCCGGGATGACGGACCGCGTGAGCGGGCGAGGCCAGCATGATTCAGCCGCAACGTCTCCATGGCAAACCAGCCAATATCGCCCGCTATTACACGGTCGGCGATTACTACACCAAGGGCGGCAACGAACCGTCTGCATGGGGTGGGAAGCTGGCAGGCGATCTCGGCCTCTCCGGCGCTGTTGATCCGAAGCTGTTCCGAGACCTTCTCGCAGGGAAAGTCGGTGATCAACAACTCGGGCGGCACCGCGCGGATGGCGAAATTCAGCATCACCCCGGTTGGGATTTTGCGGTCAATGCGCCAAAGTCGGTTTCTATCATGGGGCTGGTGGCAGGTGACGAACGCGTGCTTGCCGCCCATGAGGGCGCGGTGACCGCAGCTATTTCCTATCTGGAGGAGCAGGCGCAATTGCGCCGCCGTGATGAAGGGAAGATCGTTCATGAAACAACGGGTCGGTTCCTGGTTGCTCGCTTTACTGAGCATGGCAGCCGGGAACTCGATCCGCATCTGCATACGCATCTCGTCGTGCTCAACATGACGAACCGCGAGGATGGCGATCCCATGGCAAGCCTTGAAAGCCGGGTCATGTATGGCGAACAGCGCCTGGCCGGGCAGATCTATCGCAACGCGCTGGCCTTCGGTTTGCGCGAAGCGGGCTATGAAATCGATGCTGATCCGCGTTCCGGATTGTTCGAGATACGAAGCGTGCCGAAGGACCTGATCGACCATTTCTCGAAGCGCGCCGAGGCGATTGAAGACCATGCGCGCGAGCATGGTCTGGTGGGCCAGAAAGCCCAGCGTGTTTCCTTTTACGCCACCCGCAAGGCGAAGGTGAAGATCGGCGAGGCCGAACTCAGCGCGCAATGGCATCAGCGGACAGGCAAGCGTCTCGAAACGCTGCAGGAGATTGCTGCGCTGGCGCGGGGTCGGGAAGGGGAGCATCCGGCGCCCACGGAACGCGATGCGTCGCGTGCGGCTCTTTTCGGCTTGCGGCAACTGGAGACATCCGAGGCGGTCAACAATTTAGGCGATATATTGCGCACTGGTCTTGCTGCCTATGTCGGTGAAGTCCGGCTCGACGATATCCGTCCCCGGATCGCAGCACATGAGGTCCTGCGCAAATTGCTGCCGACCCATGCGCAGACCGGTGACAAGGTGTTGACCCGTGGCCGCACCAGCCGCAAATCCTGGCGTCGGGAACTGGCATTGGCCCAGCATATTGCGCTTGGCCTTGATGACGCGCGTCCAATCGCCACCAGCGATCGCTTGCTGGCCGTGCTCGACGGGACGTCGCTCAACACGCAGCAGCAGCGCGCACTTGTCGAGACGGCACTGACGCGGGATCGGGTCACGGCGATTCACGGTGTTGCCGGTTCTGGAAAATCGACGCTGGTGAGAGTTCTCGCTGAGGCGGCCGAGCCGGGAACGTCATTGATTGCATTAGCACCCACATCATCGGCCGCTGCGGAACTGGGAAGCAAGGCGAACATCATGTCTCATACTGTCGCCAGCTTCGTCGCGCGCGGCGGGCAGGGAATCACGGACCGCCATGTGCTGGTCCTCGATGAAGCAGGGCAGCTCGGCAACCGCCAGGCCCAGCGGATGCTGGAGATCAGCAGGACAACCGGCGCACGGCTGCTTTTCCTCGGAGACGAGAAACAGACCGGGGCGATCGAGCAGGGCAAACCCTTCTGGTTGATGCGAAGACTGGGCTTGCCAACGGTTGAGTTGACGCACGCCGTTCGGCAGGAAACGAAATCAATCAAGGCTGCCGTCACAGCTGCCCGGACACGGAACTTTGCCGAGGCATTGGCAAAGCTCGATAGCGTCAACACCGTCGACGACAATGAAAAGATGGCGGAGCAGGTCGTCAATGCCTGGATACGGCTCAAGCCGGAATCACGGGCAGGGACCAATATCCTTGTTCTCGACAATGCGACCCGGCTGATCGTCAACAGTAAGATTCGCGAAGCGCTGAAAAACGAGAATGGGCTGGCTGCCCAAAATAGTCGGTTTTCCATCCTGGCCCCGGCCGGCTCGACCGATATCCAGAAGCATATTGCCCGCTTCTACGGGGCAGGGCAGGTGGTGCATTTCGAGCGAGACATGGCGGGGCTTGGTATCGCTCGAAATGCCGATTATCGCGTCGCTGGACCGGGACGGGAGGCCAACGGGCGTCAGGTTGTGCGTCTCGTTGACGATCACGGGCATGTGGTACGCTGGGATCCGCAGACGACAAAGGCCCGCCACATCAATGTGTTCAATCCTGAAGAACGAGTCCTCGCAGAGGGGGACCGTATCCAGTGGCGACTTGTCAACCGCGAACTCGGGCTACGCAATGCGGAGCGCGGCACCGTTGAAAAACTTGATGGGCCGGTAGCGACAATACGATGGGATCGAGATGGGCGCGTGCAGCGGGTTGATCTGTCCGAACATCGGACCTGGGATCATGGTTATGCAGAGACGGTCTATTCCGCCCAGTCCAAAACCTATCCGCGCGTTTTCGTGCTGGCGCCCGTCGAATCGCCGTTGGTCAACGCCCAGAATTTCTACACCGCCGTCACCCGCGCGGCATTTGGCGCGAGGCTCTGGACGAACAACGTCAAGGAACTGATTGCCAAACTCGAGCGCCAATCAGGAGAGAAGACGTCTTCGTCGGAAGGTTTGGGCCGGTTGAAGACTGATCGCGTAGAGGCCTTCTCGAAACGCCGGGAAGGCCATCTGGCAAGTCTGAGGGCCGAGCAAGAGCGAGACCGAACGGAGCGGCGCGATCGGGCGCTCGAGCGACAACTCCACTATCGTGACCGCTCACCCCGTGGGGCGGCTGAGCATCTTGCGGACGGTGCCCGGAACATCGCGCAGGTGCTCGACAGGTTTCTCGCAGGCATTCTCGACCATGCGCGCGCCGAAGGGAGAGCGCCGAAAAACGCTATCGACCGGGGAAACCAATCTCCAGCGGCTCGGCCCGAACCCTCTCATGGCCCCGAACGATAAGGTCACTGCCCATGCTTCGCTCCAAATTTACCGTTCATCTGATTCGAGCAAAGCGCTTCGCAGGCGTCGTACCGTCTGAGTATCGATTTGAATTCAGTACGTCGTGCCAGACCACAGGGTGTAGAGTCTCCTTGAGCCGCATTGGATGGACCAAGCAGCATAGCCGGACTTCTGTCAGTCGTAGCGCTGCCGACGAGATCCATTTGGGGAGAGCGCTCTCTGCATTTCTGAAAGGTGGCCCATTTGCGGCGCTGTCACTTTACAGTGATCCGACCAATTCGATCACTACGCTTGGAACCGCTATCCGGAGGGTCGGATGAGGTCATACAGCATCCCCAGGCTGTTATGCACTGCAGTCATCAGTATGGCATTGTACACCACCCCCGCATTTTCGAAGTCTTCAGACGAGGGGGACTTGCGGATCTCCGCTTGCATTCTGCAAGCCTCGCTTGGTCATCCCTGGCTCGAGAAAACGCTTTGGGGACTGCGCGATCAGGAAGCTGGCTGGGTCGGCGCTGAGGTTCGTAACAGCAATGGCTCTCATGATCTGGGCCCACTCCAGATAAACAGTTGGTGGACACCGCGCATCGCTGCGCTTGTTGGGCGTTCACCTATTCAGGTTCGACATTGGCTGCGTTTTGATCCCTGCTTCAACGTGGAAGCTGCACGGTGGATTTTCCTGGCCGCCTTGCGATCGACTGGTAATTACTGGAAGGCGATTGGAGTCTATAACAGCCCGACGACGTGGCGGCAGTATCGCTATTTAAATTCGGTAGCTCGCAAAATGCGAACCAGATACGGAGATGCTGTCTTTCGCGAGTGATAGATAGGACGCAACCTTGATTTAGCAGGCCCATTGCACCGTGTATTTGGTCGATGGCTGCAGCATGAGGTAAAGGCCAGCGCAGTAATTTGGTAACCCATACTGGGCCTCACACCGGTCGGGCTACGCCCTCCTTGGAGGAAGCCTAGAGCATCGAGCCTTTAATCGGACGCATATCCTGCGGCTTTGAGGAAGTTCAAGCATTCATCGGGGTGTAGCGGTCGCAGATATTGCCGATGGCCTGCCATAGGGCCTCGATGGTCCTTGCGCCGGTGCGGCGGAGGTTGGCCTTGAGTTTGGAGAAGGCCATTTCGATCGGATTGAGGTGGGGGCTGTATGGCGGCGTGAAGAGGAACCAAGCGCCCCGGGCCTTGAGTATGGCCTTGGCTTTTTCGCTTTTGTGGCTGGAGAGATTGTCGAGGATAACGACATCGCCCGGCTTAACCCGTCTTATACCAACCTGCATTGATCATGACCCACATGCCCATTTGCGGCGTCCGATTGTCATGATGCGCCAGGGCTGATCGATCAGCCTGTTCCAGGCTTCGCAGCAAAGGTCGACGATGTTGTCGTGGGACGTGAAGATGCGGTTGGATAGCCAGTTATCGCGCATGAACTGCCAGATATTTTCGACCGGGTTGAGTTCAGGACATTTTGGCGGCAGCGGAACGATGCTGATATTATCGGGCACTTCCAGCTTCCCGGTCATGTGCCATCCGGCCTGATCCATCAGCAGTACGCCGTGGGCACCTGGTTCGATAGCGAGCGATATCTCCGCCAGGTGCAGCGACATGGTCTGGGTATTACAGAAGGGCAGGACCAAGCCAGCGCCCTTGCCAAGCTCAGGGCAGATAGCGCCGAAGATGTAGGCTGATTTGGTCCTCTGATCCTTGGGCGCTGAAGGCCGGGTGCCGCGTCTGGCCCAGCGGCGGGTGATCTTGTTTTTCTGGCTGATACGGGCCTCGTCCTGGAACCATACCTCTATGGGCGTGTCGCGCGGGAGAGCGGCTTTGATCTTTGCCAGCTCGGCTGCAAAGCCCCCTCACATGATGTTTCTCCGGTCAATGGGGTGACAAAGCATTTTAGCAGTCAGTCCAATTGCCAATGGGTTACTACGCGATTAGTTCGCATCGGATTCAGCGCTATTCCGTCGCCCAGAGCTTTGAACCCGTCATCTCTATGCTGCCTTAACGCTTCGCATGACCGCAGATTGGGGGGGGGCCGACAAAAAGGTCCGAAAAACGAATTCAACCGCAGTTGCGAAGCCTTCGATGCTGCCGTCCGAATGCACGGTGGCTTTCAGACCTAGGCCGTGCATCGATATCAGCAGCATTTCAACGCGAATGTCGAGTTCATCCTTGATAGGCCCTTCCAGCACAGGCTCTATGATCTTGCGAATTGTCTCTCTAAAATAGTTGGCGGCCATCACGGCCATTTCCTTGACTCTCGGATTGCGCGCCGCCTCGGCCTGGACTTCCAGCCACAGGGCGGTGCGGTCGCTTTTAAGAATTACAGGAAGCTCGCTCACAAAAGACTCAATAAGCGATTCGACGCCTTGGTCCTCCGACTGGCCTAATTGGCTTATGAGCAACATGAACTCATTCATGTCGTGCTCTATCAGCGCGATCATGATCTCCTCTTTATTCTCATAATATTTGTAGATGTGGCCCTTGCTCATTCCTGCCACGGCACCGATGCGACTGATGGTCGCAGCGTGGAAGCCTTCATCCCGAACGCATGCTCTGGCTGCATTGCGGATTTGGGTTTCTCGCTGTTTGATCCGTTCCTCTCGCCGCGAGATCGCTGCTGCTGACTTAGTCATCTATCTCCTTCGTGCCGCTTGCGGCGACAGCACCTGCCTTGATCCGATGTTTATAACTCAAATCCAGAAAAGAGCTAATATAGTTTGATCGACCGCTCTGCGGCTGCCTTCCCCGATCGCCTGCGGGCGTTACGCCGACGAACTCCTGCAGCCGCCGGAAGGCTGAGCTCATTCACAAGCTTTCCCGCATAAAAAAGGACGGTCGTTCTATTGACAGCTTGCGCCTTCATGTGGATAAGGCGGCGAAAAGGCTGTCATTAGGTTAGTAGACGGGAGAGTGAGTGTAACCTTCAGGGTTGCTCGAAAAGTAGAAATATTCTCCCCATTTTTGTTATCCGCCAAATCCATTCGCTGAAAAGCGGAGAAATTTTCTCCATTCCTGCAATATTTTTCAAAGGCACAAGTAAATTATTCGCCTTAAGTGTTTGTGAGTGCGAGAGCAGTATTTAAATTAGTCGACCTTTACTACCGGCCGGCCAATGGTCTTGGCTCGATGAACAATGAAGCGATGTGGGTGTGGTGTAAACGGCTCGCAACATGCCAATATGAAGCGCGAATGTCGTCGGCACGTCAACTCGACCGACAATCATAAAAATGCAGGAGAAGGATAGATTTATGCTACCATTCCAGGATAAGAATATCGTTGTTCTGGGCGCCTCCGCACGTGGCGGCACCGGCTGGGAAACCGCCAAGCTGGCCGCGGAGCAGGGGGGGCGCGTAACGGTCGGCGCGCGAAGCATGGCTGGGATCCAGGAACTTGCCGGTCTTATCGGCGGTGCCAGTGTGCGATGCGACGCTTCGATTGAGGCCGAGGTGGAGGCGATGGCCGACGCAGTGTTCGCCGCCAACGGCCCCATCGATGTCGCCATCATGGCCGCAGGCGTGCCCTTTGTCGGCATGATCGACGTCATCGACCCGGAGGATGTGCGGAAAGCTTTCGACATCAACTATTTTGGTCCATTCTTCTTCATCAAGCACATGGCGCGGCGGATGAGAGACGGCGGCGCGATGGTGGTGATCACTTCCACCGCAGCGTCGATGCCGGTTCCAGGCTATAGCAGCTATGGATCGGCCAAGGCTGCGGCCCAGATACTCGTTGAACATGCCGCGCTCGAATATGCGCCGCGGGACATTCGGATCAATGCGGTGGAGGCGGGGCTGATCGATACGCCGATGTCGAAGATATTGTTGGACCACGAAGTAGCCAGGAAAGTGCTCCTGAAGGAAATTCCGCTCGGTCGGCCTGTCACACCGAGGCAGGTTGGGGCAGCGTGTCTTTGGCTATGTCATCCCGACGCGGCGGTAACGGGTGATACGTTAAACGTTGATAACGGCAATCACCTGCGTCGAAACGTGCAGCCGGAAGAACTGCCCTACGAAGTCATGGCCGCGAACGCCGACGCGTCGTCCAAAAAATGATGAGCGGTGCCTGGCGGGGCGGGGGCACCAAGACTGCTCCCGTCGTCGTCCAGCCTGCCAGCGCGGTTCGGTTGTGACGGCTGCGGGAAAAGCAACTGGAGAACATCGTATGAACGAGATCAACAATATGCGCGGTGTTGACCAGGACGCGTACGCTTCTCCTTTGGCTACCGAACGGCAGTACGAAATCGAAGCAACGGCAGGGGCAATTCTCAAGACACCCAAAATGCAACAGGCGATGGATGCGGCGCGCCAACTCCTGCTTGGCTTGTCGTGGGCAAAGTCGGAGACGGCTAAGCAGACTCTGGACGAGGTTGTTTCCGAATGTGCAGGCTACGCGCTTCTTTCCGCCGCAAGCACGAATTTTGAAAATCCTGACCTTGTCTGGATTCAGACACCCCAAAAAGAGTGGATGGGGCATTTGGTAACGGGATCGCGGTTCTGCTTCGATAATCCCGACAATATATATCGTTACCTGTTCATCGATGCCGCATCGACTTATGTCCTTGATGCCAAGCCCACTGGGCCGACCGGTCGATTCAGCGTGGCAATCTATGTCGCGCTCACAGGGGCCGAGGTCAAAAGCTGGGCGGACTGGGAACGGACCGTGGATGCCGCGGATGAGGGACGCATAATCACAGATGGTGAGGGCGCATCACGCATCACGATCGGACCTGAAGACCCAAGGGACGGCAGCCTGCATCTTCAGTCAAAGGGCGGCGTTTTCGTCATTATTCGAGAGGCATTGAGTGACTGGCATACGCAGCGCCCTCGCGCCATGTCATTCCGCAAGGTTGGTGGACCACCAAGTCATAAGCACAGCTTTGATGATCAGGTCGCGATAGCGGCACGCTATATGATGTTCGGGGCACAGACGATCGCTCAATTCGAACCATTATATGAATCGATACCAGTCAATGATTTCGGCGCGGCTATGATGCGTGGTCACGCAACCAAGCCGTCGATGATCACACAAGGCCGATATCATCTGGCGGATGACGAGGCCTTGGTTGTGAACCTCCTTCCACAGGAGGCGGAATATATGAGCTTCAGCGTGACGTCACCGTGGCTGATTTCCCGCAATGCGCACAGTAAATCGGGCAGCCGGACGGGACATCAATCGCATCGGAATGGCGACGGCACCTATACTTATGTCGTCAGTCACCAGGATCCCGGCGTAGCGAACTGGATGGATAGCGACAGTTTGCGCGAAGGCTGCATGGCGATGCGGTGGGAAGGGATGCATGCACCGGTCGCTGATCCCAAGGACGCGATCCAGAGCGTCAAACTCGTCAAGTTGAGTGCCATCCACTCCGAACTTCCGGTCGATTTTCCATCTGTGGGGCCGGCGGAGCGATCGGTCGAACTTGCAAGCCGCAGGCTCGACTATGGGTCGCGCTGCGGCGTGGATTGCACATTCGCTGGCGATTAAGGATGGTAATCGGACTCTTGAGGGTCGGCACCCCGTCAATATCGGGTGCCGGATCGTTCCCAGTCCCTTAATCGCAAACAGCAAATATCAAGGTTAGAGGAGCCTTCAATGGACACGCTTCAGTCGACATCAAAACTGTCTGTAGAAGAATTGATCGCAGTAGCCTGCGCCGAGGACGGGTTGAACGATTTCGGCGACTTCGACCCTCGCGAAGGATTGGCGCGATTTCTTCAGGATATCAACGATAACGTCTTGTTGAATGATGACGGTATCGCAACCATTTCGGCGATCATCCACCGCTGGCTGGTCAACGGACTGCGTTTTGCCCACGACCTGAAGAAGCACCCGGAAATTCTCGACGAACAAGTCGACGATCCGCTCATCATTTTGGGCATGACCCGCGTCGGTTCGACCAAATTGCAGCGTCTGCTCGCTGCCGACCCCGACACGTTGAGCATCAGACATTGGGAATCGATGAATCCTTCGCGCATCCCGAACGCAGTGGCGAGCGAAGAAGATCCCCGCATCGGGATCGATCGTGAGATCGTCGAGGCCATGATCAAAAATAATCTCGGCCTGATGCAGTCCCATTCGGTGAAGATTGCTGATGCCGAGGAAGATATTTTCGTGCAATTGCCTACCTTCAAGACGGTTGGCCACTGCTGGGTGGTGCCAGTTCCCAATTACTATGAATGGGTAAGATCTGAATCTCTGCATGGCTCTTATGTGTTCCTCAAACAGATGCTGCAATATCTGCAATGGCAGCAAGGTGGACGTCGAAGTGCCGATGGCGACCGTCGGTGGATATTGAAGACGCCGCCGCACATCGGAAATATGGATCATCTGGTCGATGTTTTCCCCAATGCCAAATATATATTCATGCATCGCGATGTCCACGAGGTCATTGCATCGACCTGCCGCCTGATCGAGATGCTGTTCCGGACGTGCATGGATGTGGTCGATATGGAAGCCGTGGGCGCTTATGTGCTTCGGCTCTGGTCGGCGGAGATGGACCGGCATCTTGAGCAACTCAACGCTCTCGGTTCACAGATCGATCTCCTCGATGTCCAGTATGACCGTCTTCGTAAGGACACGTTTGGCGTAGTGCGCGATATCTATCAGTTGACGGGCCGTGAGTTAACGCCGCGTCGCGAAGAAGCGATGCGTATGTGGGAGGCAAGCGACTCTCATGGCGAATTTGGCAGCTATACTTATAGTTTGGAGCAGTATGGCCTGACATCTGCAATGGTGGATGCCGCCTTCGCAGAATATAACCGCCGATACTTCCAGAAATAAATGCTCGGTACGCGCCGGGCAGGAATGGGGTCGCCGCGCGGTTTTGAATATTGGGATAGCTGGTCGCTGCGAAAAGCAGGGAACTTGTCGAGCGGCAGCCCTGGTGAAACGGGAATGCGCAGAAATTAGACCGATCGTTCTAAATAAAATTGACTTGCTGGGGGTCGGTGTGCCACGCTGCGGCAGATGCCAGAAAGTCGAATCGCGCCGGGTGAGGCGGGAAATTTTTGAAAAAATAGGTCAGAGGATTGGTGTTGAAATGATAGGCTTTGAGCATTCTGAATTGCGCGCTCGCTATGACGTGCTCATCGATTTGGTTGCGCAAAAGAGTCCCACCCTCGCGCCCGATATCTTCAAGGTTCCTGTGCACGAATATACCGATCGCGACCGTTGGGAGCGGGAAGTCCAGTTACTGCGGACCACGCCCATGGTATTGGCGTTGCCGAATGAACTGCCCGAACCCGGCAGCTATTGGGCGCTGACCCGGCTGGGCGTGCCGATGCTCCTAGTGCGCCAGAAATCCGGAGAGGTTCGGCTGTTCATCAACGCCTGCCGACATCGTGGCGCGAAGGTCGTCGAGGAAGGGCAGGGCAAGAAACCGCGCTTCACCTGTGTTTATCACGCCTGGACTTACGGGCAGGACGGACGGCTCGTGGGACTGTCCGAGAGTGCCATTTTCGGGGACGTCGACAAGGCCGAATATGGACTGACCGAACTGGCCGTCGAGGAGCGGCACGGCCTGATCTGGGGCATTCTGACCCCTGGCATGCCGCTTGATCTCGATGCGTTTCTCGGGCCTGAACTTTCAAGCCTGTTGCCCAAATTTGGCCTTGAACGCTTCCGAGTGGTAAACCTCAAGGAGGTGCCTGCCGCGAACTGGAAGCTGGCCTATGAAGGCTATATCGAAACCTATCACTTCCCCAGCCTCCATGCGCAGAGTTTTGGAAGTTTCGTCATTCCCGGCGTGATCAAGGTCGATAGCAGGGGCATCCATGGTGAAATCGTGTCGCCGGTCCTGGGCATTGATACGGAATGCGACCCTTCATCGATAGATGATCTGAAGCGCTTTGTGCAAAGCGGCTTCACCATTTTTCCGTCAACATTCTACACATGCGCAAGCACCAATGCCTTTGCGGGTGAGGAAGAGCGTGATGGCCCGCCACTTGAACGCATGTTCATGAACCAGATCCTGCCCGGCAATAGTCCGGGTGAGTCGGTGGCCATATCGCGAACCGTTGTGAGTGGCGAATTCATCGGCACGCCGATGGAGCGAGAGGTTCGTGATTGGGCTAGCCTTACCCATCAGGTGGTTATTGATGAAGATTGTCCGATCGTAAATAGTATACAGGAGACGGTATACTCCGGTGCCCAGGAATATTTCACCTTTGGCCGCAATGAGAGCCATATTCATCACTTCCACCGCGAGTTGCATAAAGCCTTGGGAGATGAATCACTGGATGAGCGGCAATAGAATTATGCCGACATGTGGCCGCTTCCCAAACAGGCTGAACCCGCATGATGTATTTGGTGCCGCGCAATCAATGAGCCCACCGGATTTTGATGTCGTGCGGCCCGTGCAATGTGGTGGGTAAATGTTGGAGGTCGGCATGGATGAAAAGCTGCAACGGCTCATAGATCGCGAGGAAATACGGGATCTGGTGAACCGCTTTTCGGCCTATGAAGACCGGCGGATGTGGGACGAGGCGGCCGACTGTTTCACGCAAGACGGCGTGTTCGATGAAACCGCCGTCGACGGCCCGTTGTCGATGGGCAGGGAGCAGATCAGGGCGTTTTTCAAAGAGCAGATAGATGGCGCCATGACGTTCCTGGCCCATTACGCAACCGGCCATGTCATAACGGAACAGAGCGATGATGAGGCAAAGGGTTTCTTCAACTGCTTCTTCGAGGGCGGGTTGCATGACGGTAGGATCGTGAGAGTGCATTCCTATCTGGATGACACCTACGCCCGGGTTGATGGAAAATGGTTGTTCAGGACGCACAAGGTTGTGCTTTACGGTCCGCGGCAGTTCACCAGGCCGTCCAATGAGACGGCTAGCTAAAATAAATATCAGGAGCGGGAGTTGGTATGAGAGGTTTGCGGGACAAGGTAGCGATCGTGACGGGCGCGGCCTCACCGATCGGGATTGGCTTTGCTACGGCCAAGCGCCTGGCTGAAGAGGGTGCGCTGGTAGCGCTGACCGACATCAATCATGCCGCTGTCGAGGAACGGGCTGCCGAGCTTCGGCAGGAGGGCTATCGCGCGATCGGGATTGCGCATGATGCCGTTGACGAAGCGTCATGGGAGAATGTCCTCCAGACCACCCGCGATGAACTGGGTCCGCTGGACATATTGGTGAACAATGCCGCCATCGCCGTGCAGGCCCATGTCGTCGATATGGAACTGTCCGATTGGCGTCGCCAGTTGGATGTCAATGGGACCACGGCCTTTCTGGGATGCCGGATCGCGACGCGCGAGTGGCAGGCATCCGGCCGGACAGGCGCGATCGTCAACGTGGCGTCCACGGCGTCGCTCGTGGCTGGTGAATATGGCGGCGCCTATTGCGCCAGCAAGGGCGCCGTCCTGATGCTCACCAAGGTAGTGGCGATCGAAAATGCGAAACATGGCATTCGCGTCAATTCGGTGCACCCTGGCTGGACCAAGACGGCCATGCTCGGGGATTCGCTGGAAGATCCTGAAGCGCAGACCGCGCAGATCAAGGCGATCATACCGGCCGGGCGGCTGGGTGACCCGTCGGAAATGGCGGCGGCGATCGCCTTCCTTGCCTCGGACGATGCGTCCTTCTGCAACGGCACCGCTCTTTTGGTCGATGGCGGGCTGACGGCCCAATGATGGTCGCGAGGGTTGGATAGAGCTGAAAATAGCCCTCGACCCGTCGCTGATACAAGCTGCTTATAAGGAGAGAGTTGACCATGACCAGTGCCACAGACCCGTTCGCGGGAACATCCTTCGGTCCCAGAGGCAAGCGGCCGACGACGCTCGATGAGCGGGTGCGCCTGATCGAGGATCATGAGGACATCGCCCGATTGATGTCACTCTACACCCATTATAACGACGGCGGCTGGGAAGGGCAGGGACCGAGCCACATGGGTCCGTCTGCGGATCTCTTCACTGAAGATGGCGTCTGGGACGACTGCGGCACGATCGGCAAGGCGCAAGGTCGCGAGACGATCCGTGCGCTGTTCAATACGTTGCGGGCTACTCCTTATGTCTCGCATAATGTGACGAACCCGCTGATCGATGTGGACGGCGATGTCGCGCGGGGACACTGGCATCTGATCGCATTGTCGAAATGGCCGAACGGGAGGCCGATCGAGGACATTGACGGGCACTGGTCGCTCGCAATCTACAAGCTCGAGTTCAGGCGGACCAGCGAAGGCTGGCGTTTCACCAATATGACCATAAACCGCGGCCGCGAAATGCCGCAGCGCGGCTATAATGGCCCACCGCAATGGTCGGTGTAATGATCCAGTCTGACGACATGAGTGGGCGCACAATTGTCGGTATCAAGGCAAAATATTAGGGAACGAGGTTATGTCAGGCAAAGTCACTTTTGGTTATCTCTATGACTTCCGCAATCCGCCGCAGTGGCATCGGCCATGGGAGCAGGTGTACAAGGAGACGATCGAGGTTGCAGCCTGGAGCGAGCAGGTCGGTTTCGGGGGTGCCTGGGTGCCCGAGCATCATCTCGCCAGCGACGGCTATCTGCCTTCGCCGCTCGCTGTGATTTCGGCGATCGCCACGCGCACCGAGCGCATCAAGCTTGGCACATGGATCGCGCTCGCCCCACTATACCATCCGACCCGCTTTGCCTCCGATTGCGCGGTGCTCGATATCATTTGCAACGGACGGCTCGATATCGGCCTGGGCATCGGCTACCGGCCTGAGGAATATACAGCGTTCGGCGTCGACTTCACCAAGCGTGGCCGCCTGTTCGATGAATGGCTGGAGGTCGTCACCCGGCTGTGGGCGGGCGAAACGGTCCATTACGCCGGGCAGCATTATCAGCTGAACGGCGTCAAGATGATGCCGCCGGCCCCGCGCGGCCGTATCCCGCTATATATCGGTGGCTTCGCGCCCAAGGCGATCGACCGGGTCCTGACTTATGGCGACGGCTATGTGGGCACCACCGACGGGGCAGACATCTATCTCGAAAAACTGCGCGCGCAGGGCAAGGAGGTGAGCGATGGTAAGGTGCGGCTCGGCGATTTCTTCACCGTCGTTGCCCGCGACCCGGAACAGGCGATGGAGGAGCTGGCACCCCATTTCCACCACGTCAACAATACATATGCGGAATGGGGTGGCGAGGGCATGGACCTGATGAGCCTCGACGAGTTCAAGATGTGCGGCAAGATGGAAATACTGACCCCGGACGCCGCGGTCGCGAAATACAAGGCTTTGCAGGAACGCATGCCGCTCGATCATGTATCGATGATGATGCCGGCGGGCCTTCCCGCCGATCGCTTCATTGCCTATGCACAGCTGTTCGCCGAAGAGGTGTTGCCGGCGTTCAACTGATGAAGCGCGGTCATACAGGAGACATCAGATGAATCTCGGCACACTTGCAATCTGGGCCAGCGTCAATGGACCGATCGGCTTTTTTGAGGACGAGAAATCCAGCGAACTGGGACCGGCGACGGCCGAGCGCCTTGCTCGTTTCGCCCGCCGTGTCGAGGAACTTGGCTATGACTCGATCTGGATGCCGGACGCGTTCGGTCGCGATCCCCTGATCGCGTCGGCCTGGCTGCTGGCCAACACGACCAGGCTGAAGGTGGCGACGGGCATCATCAGCATCTATTCGCGCGATGCGATCGCCATGCGGGCGGGGGCCGATGCGCTGAACGAACAATGGGGCGGGCGCTTCATCCTGGGCCTGGGCGTTTCCCATCGCGAGGCCGTGGAAGGCATGCGTGGGCATCAATATGGAAAGCCACTGCCCGCGATGCGTTCCTATCTGGAGGCGATCGCCAAGGCACCTTATCATGCCGTACCGCCAGCCGAGCCGACCACGATCGTGCTGGCCGCGCTGCGCGAGAAGATGATCGAACTGAGCGGGGAGAGGGCGCAGGGCACGCACAGCTACCTCGTGAGCCCGGAGCATAGCGCGCAGGCGCGCGCGATCCTTGGGCCCGACAGGCTGCTCTGCGTCGAGCAGCCAATGGTCCTCGAAACCGACCCGGTAAAGGCACGGGCGATCGCGCGCAGCGAGGTGGAATTTTATCTCACCCTGCCGAATTATTGCAACTCGTGGAAGGCGCTCGGTTTCTCTGACGATGATCTCGCCAATGGCGGCTCGGACCGGTTCGTCGACGCGATCGTGGGCTGGGGCGACGAGGCTGCGCTGCGCAAGCGCATCGACGAGCATCTGAGTGCGGGTGCCACCCAGGTCTGCATCAAGTCGCTGGCACCAGGCGGCGGCACCGATATGCGGATTATCGAACTGCTCGCGCCCGGTGCCTGATTGGCCAACCGTATAAATGAATGGGGAGTGATGCCTGTGCGCGCTGTTACCGCTGATTTCGTCAATAAGGCCCATTCGCCCCGTGTTTCGGAAATCGAACAGCCGACCCTGTCGGACGGCGAGATTCTGGTACGCATTTCCTATGCCGGGATGAACGCGGCGGACTGGCAATATTCACAAGGGATGGTGCCGACCATTGCCGACAGCAATGTCAACATCATGGGCTTCGAGGCGGCAGGCGTGGTCGCGCGCGTGGCACCTGGTGTCACCAACTTCCGTGAAGGTGATCGTGTCATGTTCGCGCGAAGCCGCGCGACCGGGGATACGGGGACTTTTGCGGACTATGTCGCTTTCCCTGCCAATCTGGCGTGCCGGGTGCCTGACTGGATGTCGATGGAGGAGGCGGGTGCCACGCCCATCTGCTTTCTCACTTCCTACATCTCGCTGTTCGCCGATGACCTGGGCAATGGGAAGCCCGGGCAGAAGATATTGATTCATGGCGGATCGGGCGGCGTGGGCAGCTTCGCTATCCAGCTGGCGAAATATGGGGGATTGTTGGTGGCCGCGACCGGGAGGGCGGCCAATCGGGACTATATGATCGGGATGGGTGCCGACCTCGCCATCGACTATACCGATCCTGACAAAAGCATCGTCGCCCAAACGCGCGAATGGGCACCCGAAGGCGTCGACATCGTGTTCGATGCCGTCCGGCAAAATACCCTGCCCGACGCGCTGGTGGCATTAAAGCCGGGCGGAACCCTGGTCAGCATATCTACGGGTCTCGACACGAGCAATCTGGACGAACAGATGCTTGCGTCGCAGGCGCTCGGCTTTCGGCATGTGCGCTGTTTTGCCCATTGGCCCGAACGGATAGACAAGGTACCGCTGGTCAATATTCTCGACCAGCAGGGTATTCGTATCCCGCCGGTCGAGGTGGTGGAACTCGCCGCCCTCCAGTCCGCGATAGAGCGGCTGAAGGGCGGGCATAATCGAGGCAAGCTCGTGCTGAATATGGCAGGCGGATAAGCTTGGGCGGCAATTATAGAAAAGGGGGAGCGGTGATGCGTTTGGAAACTGGCAGCCTTGAGGTTCAGGGAAGCGTGGCCCCCGGATATGGGGGCGTCCGCGCTGCCTTTGAGGATAATCTGGTATCGGGCCTGGACGTAGGGGCGGCTTTCGCCGTCTATCGAGACGGCACCGCGGTGGTAGACCTGTGGGGCGGAAACCGCGTGGAAGATCGATCCATCAGGATCACGGATCGCACGTTGTTCGGCGTCAATTCCACGACGAAAGGCGTCGCGTCGATCTGCATCGCGATGCTAGTCGATCGGGGTAAGCTCGACTATGAAACCCCCGTCTCGGCCTATTGGCCGGAATTCGCGGCGAACGGCAAGTCGGAGATCACGGTCGGCGAAATGATGTCGCATCAGGCCGGCCTAGTTGGCGCGCGCAAGCCGGTGACGCTGGGCGATTATATCGCCCATGATCTCGTCGCCGCCATGCTCGCCGAGCAGAAGCCATTCTTTGGCCCAGGACTGTACGGCTATCATGCGCTGACCATCGGCACCCTGGTCGACGAACTTATCCGCCGGATCGATGGCCGGACCATCGCCTGCTTTTACAAAGAAGAAATCGCTTCGAAAATCGATCTCGACATTTTCATGGGGCTGCCGATCGAGGAAGATGATCGCTATGCCGCAATGTTCGGACCGGATGACACCACAGCCGTCGAGTTCGAAGTGCCGGACCCTGAAGCCATGGAGGCCGCGCTAGCCAATCCGATGATCGCCTGGGACTTTCCCAACCAACGCTACTGGCGTGCGGCGGGGCATTCGGCGGCTGGCGGGACCGCGAGCGCGCGCGGCCTGGCAAAGCTCTACGCCAATCTCGTGAGCGACGACCTGCAGAACGAACCAAGGCTGGTGAGCAGGGTGATGTTGGAGCAGGCGATCCGCGAGCGCATTGCTGGTATCGACCAAGCCTTGGGCGGGAGCGGTCGCTACGCAGCAGGTTTCCGTCTCAATGACGGGGCAATGGGGCCGAATCCGGCATCATTCGGCCATCCCGGCTTTGGCGGCAGCATCGCGTTTGCCGATCCGGCGCGCAGGATCGGCGTGGCTTATGTGACCAACACCATGCGGCATCCTGACGCGCAATGGATCGATCCGCGCGTCGCCGCTTTGCTCGAGGCGCTCTATGCAGTCGAGGCGGCGCGCTGAGATCCGGTCATGGCCTGCCGCGCACGCGCCCCGGCGGCCTTGCGGGCACTTTGGAGAACGAAGCCGATGTCGATCACGCAAGTAAATGTTTCCAGAGCAAAGGCCTTTCTGGAAGCGATGGGCGAAAGTGATGTTAGTTGCGTCGAAGCCCTGGCATCCGACGAGTTTGAATATTGGGTTGCGGGACGCACCTCGCTTTCCGGCTCTCGCAATATGGCCGCGCTCGCGGCGGCCATGCCCGACTTTGCCCCGGTATTCCCGCACGGGCTTCGCATGACTGTAACGGGCATCACCGCCGAACTCCAGCGTGTCGCCGTGGAGGCGCAGAGCCACGGTACAACGGTCGATGGCAAGACTTACGAGAATTGCTATCATTTTCTGTTCGAGTTCGATCATGCTGGCAAGATCGTAAGGCTGCGCGAATATATGGATACAGCGCATGTCGCGGATATTTTTGGTAAGTGAAACAAGGCGACTATCTGTTCTGGAATTAGAGGTATTTGGAGAGGGGGCTTTGGCAATGTGCCGCGCAAACGGTGCATAGCCTCCACCTTCATCGCCGATTTAAACGATATGGCTGATCCGATTCTTTCGATTTCTATCGCGGAAGTGCGTTCGCGAACGGGCGTATCCGCTACCGCGCGTGTTCGAGCTGCTTAGAGCAGAATCCGATCATTCTGGCTCATATCCTGTGGCAGTGAAATAATTGGCGCATTCTTCCGGAGTGAAGCGCGGTAAAGCGTCGCGGATAGCATCCCATAGCTGTGGTACGGTCCGTGCTGCGGCTTTTCGGAGGATGGCCTTAAGCTTGGAAAAGGCATTTTCGATTGGATTGAAATCGGGACTATATGGCGGAAGGAACAACATGCGTGCGCCCGTTGCTTCGATCGCCTTGCGTGCGGCCATGCTTTTGTGCGCTGGCAGATTGTCGAGAATGACGATGTCGCCCGGTCGCAGCGTTGGCGCCAGAACCTGCTGGGCATAGGCCGCAAACCATTCGCCCGTCATTGGGCCGTCCAAGACCATGGGCGCGGTCATGCCGGTCAAACGGAGCGCGCCGGTGAAGGTGGTAGTTTTCCAATGACCATGCGGGATTGGAGACCGGCAACGCATGCCGCGCCTTGCCCGTCCCCGCAGGCGGGCCATCTTCGTTGAAGCGCCAGTCTCGTCGATGAACACCAATCGTTCGGGGTCAAGGTCAGGCTGCGCCTTGAACCATGCGCGTCGCCGCGCGAGAACGTCGGGCCGCTCCTGCTCGCTGGCGTGCGCCGTTTTTTTTGACGGTCATCGAATGACGATCGAGGAAGCGCCAGATGGTGCTCGGCGCAAACACCGCTTCATGCTCCGATCGAAGCATCTCGACCAATTCAACCAATGTGATGTCCACCTGCTCCTCGATCGCACCGAGTATGACGTCGCGATAGGCGGCAATCCGCTGCGATCGCATGTCACCGCCCTGGGGCTTTGCCCGCGTCGATCCGGTCTCTCGCCAGTCGCGAACCCAGCGGACCGCGCTCGCCGCCGCAATGCCAAAACGCGCCGCTGCAGCGCGTCGAGACATACCGCCATCAACCGCGGCAATTACCCGTGAGCGCAGATCTTCTGAGATAGACTTCGTCATGCCAGGCTCGCCTCCTCGTCCAGCTGACATGGTGAATCAGACTTTCCAGCCCAAGGGAACCCCCTCGATTCCGTTAGATCGGATTATGCTCTAACTCATCCAGCTTGCCGGAGAAGCGTAGGCGCCCAGCTGCATGTGCCGCTTGGAGCCTTTCGAGCAATAGAGCGGTTTCCATTCATTCCGGTTCATACCCGCACGATTTGAAGTAATTGGCGCATTCGTTGGGCTGGAAGATATCGACGAGCTTTCCGATCAGGCCCCAAAGCCCGCTAACGGTTCGCTCGCCTTTGGCGCAGCGGCCATGACTGCGGGTCATATTGGTCGCCGTCCAGGTCTCGTCGATGAAGACCAGGCGTTCTGGTTCTAGATCGAGCTGACCCTCGAACCAGTGGCGACGCTGCTTCAGGACGTCGGGACGGTCTTGCTCGATTGCGTGCCCGGTCTTTTTTTCCGCGTGATGCCGTGGCGCACGAAAAAGCGATGCAGCGTGCCGATCCCGACCGGGGCGCCCCGCTCGATCAATCGAGCCTGAACTTCGACAAGGGTCATATCGCCCTGTTCGGCAAGCAGTTCACGGATAAAGCCGCCATGCGCCTCGATCCTGCCCGAGTGACGGTCTCCGCCACGTGGCTTTGCGACAGCCTCACCATGTTCCAGCGCGCGTTGCCGCCAGCGGATTGCGCTTGATGCGCTGACCCCAAACCGGTCAGCCGCAGCCCGACAACTCAAACCCCCACCAATCGCAGCAATGACCCTGTCCCGCAGGTCCTGTGAAAGCGTTCGTGCCATCCATGCTGGCCTCCTGCCACCAGCAGACAGTGTGAATCACATCAGCGCAGCAAAGGGAACCCCTGATTCAGTTCGTGTGGAAACCGCTCTAGTCGCCGGAACAGGCGAGAGAGGACATGGACGGGCAAGAAGAAGTTCGGTCGGCAAGCGCGCCATCGTCCATCCGAACAAAGTGCTCCGCCGGGGACGAGACAATGAATGTGCGGATGATGCGTGAGCGCCTGCCCCCATGTGTGAAGAATGGCCAGGAATCCGATTTCGCCACCAAGGTGCCTGGCATCGGCTGCGATGGTCTTGAGCGTCGCTGCGACGGCGTCGAACAAGATCGCATAGACCACCGCCTTATTGTGGAACGCGATCTCGGCGACTTCGCTCGGCACCGTGAACACGACGTGGAAATAGGGCACTGGCAACAGATCGGCTTGCCGGTCAGCGAGCCACCGTTCGCGCGTCGCGCTCTGGCACTTCGGGCAGTGCCGGTTGCGACAGATAATGTGAAACGCCCATTACT